>WJKI01000037.1 GCA_014729195.1 Candidatus Woesearchaeota archaeon | reverse complement strand
TGCTGGAAATATCTATATAGCAGACAGAGCTAACCGTCGTATTTCAAAGTGGAATAGTGCAGGAAGTGCAATTGGCTGGATTGGTGGCGGTTCTAATGGGTGGAAAACAACTTCTGGTGCGGCGGCGGGATCAGATTATCAAAGTTTTAATTTTGGGGGTATTATAGATTCATGTGCTGGTGTTTTTGTGGACACAAGTGGAAATATCTATATTGCAGACTTTAGAAATGATCGTGTTTGTAAATGGGATAGCTCTGGTAATGCTATTGGTTGGATTGGTGGCGGTTCTAATGGGTGGAAAACAAGTGTGGGTGCTTCTGCAGGTCGGGACTATCAAAGTTTTGATCATCCTACTACAGTCTGTCTCGATAGCCTTGGAAATATCTATATAGCAAATTATGCTCGTATTTCAAAGTGGAATAGTGCAGGAAACGCAATAGGCTGGATAGGTGATGGCTCGAACGGATGGAAAATTAATGATATCACTCCTTCTTTGAATTCTGACTATCAAAGTTTTGCTAGTCCTCGCGGTATTTTTGTAAATTCCAGTGGAACTATATTTATTGCTGATACATTAAACCACCGCATCTCTAAATGGCAGGATTAAATACTGTTTAGAATGTTTTGGATTTTTTTCTTGGCGGCTTTTGTATCCGCCTGTTGAATATAATCGTAAATAACCTGTTTTAGTGTTAGTTTTTTATCTGCTCTACTAATAATTGTTCCTACTGCGTTTTCTAGTCTGAATAAGCTTCTTGCAGTTCTGTTAATATTCTTTTTTTCTTTTTGTAATAATAAATGAAATTGGCATAGTTTTCCAAGAATTTTTTCTCTTTCTGTTTTATTTTTGAAAAATTCTTTTTTTTGCCAATTTTCTTTAGAATCAATCCAACTATTTATTATAGCTAAGTAATCATCTTCAGTTAAAGGATTAAAATCATTGCTTTGTTTTTCTAACTTTAATCTGCCTTTGGAAGGATATTTCTTCCATTCTTTAGCAAAATCTAAAAAGCTATCATGAAGAGAATATAACAAATTTTGTTCTGTAATTCCTATTAAAGGATCTTCAAACAAAAGTCCTTCTCTTTGCTTAAATGTCATCTCCATCGCAACATACTGTTCAATTAAGTCTGGATGAGTCTCAATAAAAGTAGCTTCCTGAGCTTTAATCCGCGGCACAGTCGGAATATCTATCTTTTTGATGTCATATAATGGATTTTTTCCACCGGCACTTAAGTTCCCCCATTCACCAAGAGAAACACAAGTAATCTTTCCTAAGTCATTATTTTGTCCATTAAGTGAAGCAAAGAAAAGTGCTACCCAAGGATTGTATGTAAAATCAACAAGCCAGGTTTTAACCTTAGCTTCGCTTGAATAATGCTGGGCAATAGCAGGATATTGATTAAGAGCATAACATTTATGGCTCTTCAAAACTCCACAAAAACAAGCAAGCCTATCCAAGTCTTTTTTGATTTCAGTTTGAGGCGGATTATTCCGCAAAAGTGTTGGTGTAATAGGCCAGGTATCTTTTCTTTGGCCGCGATATACATGTAACTTAGGAGGGATGGTATCAATCTCCCAATATGATGTACCAATCATATGTAATGCTGCTTGGTAAACATCTTCTACAGGTTTGTGCTCTATTGCATTAGTAATATTTGATTTTATTTGTAATACAATATTTTTTATTTCAGATTTTAACACATTAATACAGTTATCAAAATCTTCCTCTTTGGTTTCAAATAACAAAGAATCAAGAGATATGTTACATCCGTAATTTTCCCACTCTATTTTTAATTTTCTATAACTATTATAGATATCTTTCCATTTCGTCATTTTATTAGTATTACTGGAGAGCAATATTAAAAACTTTCTTTAAAAATCACCGCATCTCTAAATGGCAGGATTAGAAATCACTCTTTCTCAAAATGTATAAAGAATTTTTTGTTTTTTACTTTTTCTTCACTGACATTAGAATGCTTTTTTAACGGCTCTGTAACATCTATCCTCATCTTAGATGCTCCGACTTTTAACTGAATTTTTTCTTTCCAAGGAGCTAACCAGGATTTTAACTGCTCATCAACCTGCAGGTATAATAATATTGAATCAGTCTTTTCCAGACCTGCTTTTTTACGAGCTGCCTGAACCCTTCGCATAATCTCACGAGCAAAACCTTCTGCATCAAGTTCTTCATTTCTCTCTTTGTCTAATAAAACATAACCAAACCTAAACTGATTATCAACAAAATCAGGACCAACTTCTCTCTCAAACAAAACATGCGCCTTAGTTAACTCTAAATCCTTATCTTCAACTTTAATAGGATATTTTCCCTCTTTATTCAAAGCAGCAACTACTTTTTCCTGAACTAAAGCAGAAAACTTAGCAATAATCTTAGGAGCAAATTCTCCAAACGAAGATTTAACAGCTTCAAAATTCAACTTAACCTTCTGCTTAACATTAGGATGAATTTTATAATAATTAATTTCTTTAACATTGGTCTGAGTCATAATATTGTCCTTTAACATGTCCAAAGCTTTCCTGACAGCCTCATTTTCAGAAACAACATCAATTTTTTTAACAGGCCACCGAACACTTAACCTGGCTTTTTCCCTTGCACTAAGAATTGCCTGAGTTATTGAATTAGCAATCTCAACATTTTTCTCTAATTCTGTATCAATAAAAGAATCATTATAAGAAGGCCAGTCCAATAAATTAATTGATTTTTCCTTCAATCCAAACTCTTTTTTCAAGTTCAAATACATTTTCTCGCAAATAAACGGAGCAATGACATTAAACATTCTCAAAGTCTTGTATAAAACATTATAAACAGTAAACAAAACAACCTCTTTCTCTGTCTCAGAACCAGTTGAGGCCTTATCCCTAATCGCCTGAATATACCCCCTGCTTAAATCCAAAAACAAGTTCTCAATCAAGGAAATAGTCTCATCAAGACGATAAGCATCCATCAGTTCTGTAACTTTCTTAATAGTAGAATTAAGCCGTGACAAAATATAAGATTCTTCAACCTTAAACTCATTTAAAAAATCCTCTTCTTTTAATTCAGCAGGATTTTTCTTCAATTCCCTTGAAAAGTCCAAAAGAAAATTATGAACATTCCAAAAAACCAATAAATGCCTCTGCTTTGTCTTGGTATCTTCCCAGCTGAAATTAATATTCTCTCCAGCATTAGTTGAATTCATGTAATATCTCAAGACATCAACACCATACTTGTCAACAACCTCATAAGGAGAAATAATATTACCCAAAGACTTGGACATCTTCATGCCCTGCCAGTCCAAAATCATTCCATGAGAATAAACATTTTCATAACAGTTCTTTCCAAAACCAATCACAGAACAAATATTAAGCATACTATACCATAACCTGACTTGTTCTGTTGCCTCTAAAATAAAATCAGCAGGCCACCACTTATCAAAAAACTCTTTCTTGGCAGGGAATTCCAGGCAATTCCAGGAAGCAGTGCCAGAATCAATCCAAACATCCAAAACATCAGGAACCCTATTGGTTTCCTTTCCGCACTGCCCACACTTAATCTTAACCTCATCAATCCACGGCCTGTGCAAATCCTTTGGAACCCTGTTTTCAACAGCTTTTTCCTCTAATTCTGCCTTAGAACCAATAACCTCAACATGACCGCACTCACACTCCCAAATAGGAACAGGACAGCCCCAATATCTCTGCCGGGCAATAGAATTATCCTTTAAATTAGACACCCAGGCATCATACTGCTTCTTGCACTTATCCGGAACCCAATAAACACTCTGGTTTTCTGCAATCAAATTATCTCTCAAATCCTCAACCTGCATAAACCACTGCTCTGTAGCACGGAAAACAACAGGATTATGACACCGCCAGCAATGAGCATACTCGTGCTCAACTTTGGTTGTTTCCAGTAAAGCACCTAACTGATCCAGTTTTTCAATAAAAAAATCATCATCAACTTTAGCGATCTTACCATCATACAGGCCCATGTTCTCAAACATTCCCTGTTCATTAAGGTTATTATATGCTGGCAAACCATATTCCTTGCCAACTTCCTGATCCTCAGGACCACAGCCAGGAGCACAATGAACCAAACCAGAACCCGCAGTAACATCAACATACTCAGTCGACATTATCACAGTATGAGTATTCTTATACTTATCCTTAACCTCCTTTAAAGAAGGAATTTCATCAATCATAGGGTGAACATATTTCAATCCTTCCAGCTTATCACCTGTGAATGTTTCTAAAATCTCATATTTCTTTTCCCATGCACCTAATAACGCGTTTACCAAAGCTTTGGATAAAATCCAAACCTCATCACCAACCTTAGCTTTAACATATTCCAACTCAGGATTAATCATAACAGCCAAATTAAAAGGAATAGTCCATGGAGTAGTAGTCCAAATGATTAAATATTCTTTTTCAGTATTCTCAACCTTGAACTTCATGAAAATAGAAGTATCTTTGTCTGTCTGATATTCTAATTCATGCTTTGCCAAACCAGTTTCACAAGAACCGCACCAAGTCATTACCTTTTTTCCCTTATACAACCGGTTATCAGTAAATGCTTTTTTGATAAGCCACCATTCACCTTCAATAAACTGAGTCTTGATAGGCCAATAAGCATTATCATAATCCATCCAAACACCAAATCTCCACAAATCCTTGTCCATTAACAAGGCATTATCACTTGAAAACTTAATACAGGCAGTAATAAACTTATCAACACCATATTCTGCAATCTCTTCTTTTGATTTTAAACCCAATTTCTTCATAACTGCGTTTTCAGTGGGCAGACCATGCATGTCATAACCAGCCCGGTCCCAAACATCAAAACCACGCATTTTCTTATATCTTAAAACTATATCTTTCGCAGTATTATTCCAGGCATGAGCAATATGTAACCTGCCCGAAGTATACGGCGGGCCTTGTAAAAAATAGAATTTCGGCTTTCCCTTGTTTTTCCTCTGGACCTCACTATATATATCGTTCTTTTCCCAATGCTTAAGAACATCCTGCTCAATCTCCAAAGAGTATTTATTGCCGGCCATAATAGATCTAAATAACCAGGAAGTATTTAAAAATGTTGTGCTGAATACGCGAGCTATGACAATTATCACAAACACTTTAATCTTTCTGATTTACAAGTTGTATTATTAACAACACAAAAATATTTAAACTGACCGGGATTATTCTCGCGTATGGCTTTACTAGAAACAATACTAAAAGTATGCGACACCGGCAAAATAAGAGAATTCAAAGATAATGTCCACTATTGGCAGATTGGTGTACTGGATATTTCCAAAATCGGCAAAAAAAACACAATAAAACTCATGGACAAAAACGGCTTTGAATTCATGGGAACAAGAGGAAAATTCGCTGTTTTTTACAGAGATTTGGCAAAACATCCCAGAATAAAAAATAAAACACTTCACAAATACTATGCTTCACTCTAAAGGATGGCCGCATTTCTTGCATTTATGACCTTCTATCTTATCATCCCATTCAGTAGTTACCCCATATTCTATCTTGGCTTCGCACTTTGGACATTTTGGTTCCATGTGCTCTACAGAATCAAAAAAGCGGATGGGCTCCATTCTAGGCTTCACATTTAGGTATGTATTCCATTGTTAGATTTAGTTTTTATTAATTATAATAAATTAAGTATATAAGCCTTTTTATATAAATTATATAATTAAGTATGATTAGCAAATAAACCATAAGCTTTAAAATCTATCAAAAGCAATAACCTGTTATGGTAAAAATACCAAGACTCGCAGCAGTTAACAAATTAAATAATCCTAAACCAGTATTGTGCTCTAATAAACATCCAACAGTTCTAAGATCTCAGCGCAATGATAAAGAAACTCTGTTTTGGGGATGTTCAGAATACCCGGCATGTACACAAACAGAATCATATACCTATGAAGACAAACTGGCATTTATACACTATTATAATCCTAATCTGAAATTTACAGGAAACTTCTCTTCAAAAGTATTTGAACTTAAATATTCTGGAAGAAATCAAAGACTGGAAGAAAAATTTGCAGTACTCTTATTAGAACATATACAAGACCAGATAGGAGAAGAATTCAAATCAATTGATTTTATAGTAACAATACCTGGGCATGACGGAGCAATAAATCAAGTAATGGACAGATTATTTCAATACGATCCTTTAAGAGAATTAGAGTACAAACCAGAAATGATACTTGGCCGGCCAAGACCAAGCCAAAAACAAATGAGAAAAATAAAAAACAGACAGGAAAATGTAAAAGGAAAATTCTCATTAAGAGATTCACAAAGTGCAGTAGGATCAAAAATACTTGTACTAGATGATATAGTAACAACAGGATGGTCAATAGATGAAGTAACAAATGTATTATACGAAGCAAGCAAGCGCCCGGCATATATCGGAGCAATAGGAAACACAAGAAGAAAATGAAAACAAACAATGAAAACTGGATATTTGTATACAAAACAGCAACAAAAAAACAGATAACACAATTAACAAAAGGAAAAACAGGTTTTCAAACACTTTTAGAACAATTATACACTCATAGAAATAGCGAAATTAATCAAGAAATCGCAGGAGTAATTGTCCGAACGTGTTATAGTCAGAAGATAGACATAACCGCCTTTGATTCAATTAATTATCCCCATACTCTAAAGAAAATTGAAAACCCCCCCATAGTATTGTATTCCCGGGGAATTCCAACAATGGATTCTGAACCAACAGTAGCAATTGTTGGATCAAGAAAAGCAAGCAAATTTGCATTAGACTATTCCTATAACCTTGCTCGAAGATTTTCTGAAAATGGAGTAACAGTAATCTCAGGAATGGCCCTCGGAATAGACAGAGCAGCACATGACGGAGCATTATCAGTAGATGCAAGAACAATTACCATATTAGGAGAAAGTATTAATTATAAAAAAAGAAAAAAAGAAAATAAAGATTACATCAGAAACATATTAAAACTAGGGGGCTGGGTATTATCAGAAGTTCCTGCTATAGAATCATACGGACCAAGAGCTTTTAATCTGGCAAATCGAAACCGAATAACTGTTGGATTGGCAGATGCGGTAATAGTAATAGAATGTGAAGATAAAAAACACGAAGGCAAAAAATCAGGAACCCAACATACCATAGATTTTGCACTTGCACAAAACAAACCAATCTATGTTCCTGACACAAGCATAGGAAAATTCAATACTGCAAAGTACTTATCAGAACTAAGCAAACATTCTAGAGTAGAAGTCATTAATACAAAAAATGGGCCCGATGTATTAGAACAAATAATCAATAAAAACTTCCTAAAGTAGACTGAGACGCCTCTCCAGCCAAATCATCAGTAGAATAACCCAAAGCAGTAAAAATTCTCTCCACACCAGGCAAAACCTGATGCTCAACATAATATTCAGGATCATAATCCTCATTAGAAATATGCCCTGGCAACTTGGCTTTATCCCTTATCAAGCCCTTGCCTTTAGTCACCACAAACTCAATTCTAGAACCCGGCCCAACATCAAAACCCAAAGCCTTCATTTTCCGGGCAGCAGCAACATGAGGACCAACACTTTCATAATCCTCCAAATCCTTTGACAAAATCGTGGTAATAACAGTCTTGTCAACAGGAACTTCATGAGCGCGCAAGTCCTTGACAACACTGCGCACATAACTTGCAGCCCGGTCAATATCATTCTCCTTTAAAATTATCTGCAAAACTTTTTTCTGAACATCCTTGGCAATAGGACTGTAATTTCTCCTTATAGTCTCAAAACCAGTAATCTTAATATTATCCTTGTCATCAATCAAAGCATACTTTTTCTTAGCACCTGTAAAAATACCGCTGGGAAAAAAACCCTCAAACTCCAATTCCATCAATCCAGGCAATTCCAAATTAACTTTTTCAACAAACTTATGAGCATCATCAACAGACTTATTTTCCAACAAAAGAAAAACAGAATCAGTATCCCCATACAAAACCCTGAAACCAAAATTATTAGACTCTGCAATAACTTTCTTAATGTAATGCCGAGCATAAGCAGTAGTGGCCTCTGCGCAATCCTGACAATACCAACGAGCCATTGCAAAACCCAGATAACCATACATGGAATTAGCCATATCCTTCAAAGCCCAGGACCTTGCATATAACAAAGAATCAAAACCTTTTTTCAACATCTCTTTAATCCTGGCCCGTCTAGTAATTAACTCCTCAATAACAGAAGCAATCAAACCCTTTTTCTTCTGGCAAAACCACAAACTCTTACCCTCAAAAGGGACCTTATTCTGCTCTTCACAACAAGAACAATTAACAGTGCCCGGAGAGATATTATGAGACGCAATAATAGTAGGATACAAACTTCGATAATCACAAACAACCAGATTATTATATAATCCCGGAGTAGGCTTGTAAACAAACCCTCCCTTAATCTTTCTCATCAACCGCGATTTTTGCTCATTATACCCCGGCTTATTAGGAGCAATAAAATTAAATTCTTTAGCTTTTTTCATAATATACCATTCAACCAGCTGAGAAAAACTCATTCCAGCAACATCAAACAAAGGCAAACCAACAACCTTAACCAACTCCACCATATTAGGCCATAACTTCTCAAACAACTGAAAAGTCAATCTTGAATCATGCAAGTTATATTTGGCATAATCACTCAAGGACTCATGCAAAGTATCCCATGCTTCAGCCATAAACTCCATGTCAACATCCAACTTCTTTTCCCCAAGCATCTCATGAGCAACAGCATCCAAGGTATAAACATCAGTCTCCAAAGTCTTTCGAACAGCCCTCTTGATAAACTTCAAGATATCAATATGAACCATGCCACGGGTCTCAGCAACAATAATATTCCTCCCCGAAATCTTTAAATCCGAATAATCCAAACCCAAATCCATCTTTAACTTGTATTTCTTTGCCCTGGCAGAAATAAAAGGAAAATCAAAACCATCAGAAAAATAACCAGTAACAAAATCAGGACGCTGTTCCTCAAGAATTTCCTTAAACCGATCTAACAAATCTGCCTCGCTGTTAACAAATTCAACAAAAGAATGCCCTGTCTTGAACTTCTTCCAGGTAATGACTTTTTTTAAATTTGCACCATAAACTGCAAGCATTATGATAGGATCTTTTTCAGGCCTGGCAATCTTACCTTCAGGATTATACGTCTCAATATCAACTGCAAGTATTTTAGGAGAAGGGATAATATCATCATTAACCTGCTCAATTGATTCCAACTGTATTGCAGGAACTTTTAATTTTTTTTGTATCCTCTCCCCCTTTACTTTAACAGTAGTCAAAGGAGTTATTCCCTTATCAATCAAATACCTTCTTGTAAACAAAATATCATATTCATTAACAGATTCAATATCATCCCATTCTTTCAAGATTTCTTTTATTGCAGGAACTGCCTTGGGAACATTAACACTAACCTTTAAAGCCAAAGTTTCTTTTTCATTAAATTTCTTCCTGACTTCCTTGACATCAACCACCTCATAACGGTCATTGTTCTTTTCACTAAACAAAGGCTTTATTCTTAATTTAAGATCTGCTCCTTTCCTGGGAACAACCCAAAAATACGGCCTGAAAGAATCATCCAAAACACAAATCTGCTGGCCATCCTTTGTCCTGCCAAATAAGTAAATGACAGGGGAATTATCCTCTATCTTATACGTGATATCCAAAGGAAAAAACTCAAATTCCATGATTTTAAACAAGTAAAGAGAATATATAAAGGTATCTACTTGTCAAGAGAATACAAAACAGAACTAACAGCATTCTCTAACTCAGCAGCATCAATCGGCTTGGGAATAGCATAAGTATTATCTGGTTTTTCCAATTCCTCTTTTCCAGGCCCTATTGCACCAGCAGAAATAAAAATAAAAGGAATATTCTGTGTTTTTCTGACAGTTTCCTGAAATTCCCGGCCAGACATTCCAGGCATGCTATAATCACAAGTTATAAAATCATAATTTTGACCTGTTTTTTTAAGCTCTGCAATCAAATCAAGTGCTTTTTCAGGATATCTTGCCATGTCAATATGAACAGAATGCTGTTTTTCAGCCAAGCCCTTTTCTAAAAGAGAAGAAATAATATGTAATGAAGTTGATTCATCATCCACCAGCAAAACACGTAAATCCATAAAAGTCCACCTATACACTTCTAATGACAGACCTTTAAAAAGCTTATGACAAATCTTGAACTTTGCAGAGTATTTATACTAAAAGGCAAAATTCATGAAATTTTCATTTTTACAGAAGTATATAAAACATAGCTGTAAAAAATGAAAAAAAACCAAGAGTTTTTATATATTAACGGATTTATGATAAAAAAATGCAAGACATACCAGAACCAGGAACAACCGCCCAAAAATGCCCAAAATGCGGAGCTAATGAACTATATTTTGATAAAAAAACAGGTGTTTTACGCTGCAGAAAATGCGGATTTGAACAAAAAATACCTGTAATTAAATAATGGAGGCAAAAATGAATCAACAAAAAATTTCAAAGCAATTTTTTGAGATTCCTTTTTACCGGAGGCAAAAATGAATCCACCAAAAGCACAAAGAGTAGGAGTTTTTGTTGATGTACAAAATTTATACTATTCAGCCAGAGCTCTTTACGGAGCAAAAGTAAACTTCAAAGAAGTCCTGAAAGCAGCAGTGCAGGGAAGAACATTAATCAGAGCTTTAGCATATGTTGTCAAAACAGAAGAAGTAAAAAAAGAAGCATTTTTTGACGCTTTAGAAAACATCGGATTTGAACTCAAATCCAAAGACCTGCAAGTATTTGTAGGGGGAGCAAAAAAAGGAGACTGGGACGTTGGAATAGCAATGGATGCAATAGAACTTGCACCGCGATTAGACACAGCAGTACTAGTATCCGGAGACGGAGACTTTGCACCACTGCTTCAGCATCTGCGGAGAGCAGTAGGATGCAGGGTGGAAGTTTTGGCATTTGGCAAAAGTGCATCAAGACAGCTAAAAGACACAGCAGATTTTTTCATAGACATGGATAAAAATTCCAAGAAATTCCTAATCAAAGGAAGAAGCGGAGTCCGCTCAAAATGAAATTTTGCGGGACTCCAAACAAGTTTGGAGGGAGAAAAAAATGATACAATTAAACAAAGACAATTTTGAAAAAGAAGTTATCAAAAGCGACAAGCCAGTACTAGTAGATTTTTGGGCAGAGTGGTGCGGGCCATGCAAAATGATGGGGCCTGTATTTGAAAAAGTCTCAAAAGAAATAACTAATGTCAAATTTGCAAAATTAGATGTGCAAGAAAACCAATCACTAGCACAAGAACATGATGTAACAGGAATACCCTGCCTGATATTATTTGTTAACGGAAAAGAAAAAGACAGAATCACAGGCTATCTTCCTGAGGAGCAGCTGAAGGAGAAGATACAGTCAATGCTGTAGATTCTTCTATTTTTTTCTCTAAATCCTGTATTGGAATCTCCCGAGTGACTTTTCTAACAAACTTAACACGATCAATAATATTAAGATTAGGAATCTTTTCCCAAATCCTTTTCAAAATCTGATTAGGCCCGGCATCAACAAACGTACGGATTCCTGACTGCATAAGCCGAATAGTATCCTTGTAAAATCTTGTTGCAAGAGAAATCTCATCACCTAAAGCAGAACGAATCTCCTCAGGATCATTAACAAAATCATCTGTCCTGCTTGTAAGCAAAAGCTTGTTTTTCGGCTCTGAAAAAGGCACCTGCTGTAAATCCTCCTTGACCTTCTCACTCGCCGGCTTCATGTAATCCGGATTATGCCATGGCCCGCCGGTATCCAGAATTTTAACTGCAGCATCAGGATATTTTCTTTCAATACTGCGGATAACCTTTTCAACTGCCTCTGGCTGGCCTGAAATAACATTCTGCAAAGGAAGATTCTCATTAACCAATCTCGCAGTCTTTTTATCAATTATCTCAACCAATCCCCGATTACCCCTGCGATTAACATTCCTGCAAATACTTTTAATTCTCCAGGCTCTTAAATTTTCAATAGCTGCCATATACTTAGTATCAGAATATCCATTTCCAACAGGAACACAAGCAGACATTGCATCAGACCTAAACGCAACTGCACGAAAAAACTCATCAACCTGTGCTTCATCATCCAAATCAATGCATTCTATTGCAGCAGCACTCCAGGCGCCCAAAGAAAGACCATAAGAACCAATCCTTCTAACACCTAATTTTTCTAACAAACTAGCATTCATAACACTTCCGCCAACAGTTGCTATCTGCCTTCCTTTTTCATCAGCAATCTGTTTTCTTTCTTTTGAATCAAACATCTTTCGGACAATATCATACCCTGCATGCCTGTTCATGGCTTCAAGAATAATCCTGTTTTCAGACCGGTTCATGAGATTCTTTTCAAAATATGCAGAAGAATGAACACCATTGCCTGGAAAACCAAAATACGCTTCCTGCATTAACTTAACCTCCGAAAATCACTTTAATAAGCCACATCAAGAAAATACCAACAAGAAAAATCAAAATCTGAACAGTAGCTTTCCTAATATCTATCTCTTCTTTTAATTCAGCCATCAAATCAGTCATTGCAATATAAATAAAACCTCCAGCAGCAAAAGGAACAAGATAAACAGTAATATTTTCCACCACAGAAGAGAAAATATATGTCAAAACAACACCAAGAATTGCTGCAGACGCAGAAATAAAATTAAACAACAAAGCCCTGTTTCTTGAAAAACCACTATAAATCAAAACACCAAAATCCCCAATCTCCTGAGGAATCTCATGAAAAATAACAGCCAACGTGGTAATTAACCCCAAGGGAACACTAATCATGTAAGCCACAGCAACAATCATACCATCAATAAAATTATGAACACCATCACCTAATAAATTAAGATAACCCATAGGCCTTACTTCACACTTGCCTCTATGTTTATGCTTGTGCAAATGACCCCCATGACAATGATACCAATAAAGATAAATTTCTATAATAAAAAAGAGTATAATTCCTAACAAAGCCATTGAAAAAACAGGACCTCCCTCTTCAACAGCCTCTGGCAAAAGATGCATAAACGCACCCCCAACCAAAGCACCGGCAGCCAAAGCAACAAGAATATAGACAATACGTTCTAACAAATCTCTTTTCAAAATCAAAGTGAAAATCCCAACCAAAGAAACCAAACTAACTATAATGATACTCAATAAAGCATAAAGGAAATTTAAAGCCATAGTAAATACCTCTTTTTAATCAACAAATACAGCTTTTATTTAAAAATGTTGTTGTTAGAAAGGTTTTTATATTAATAAAATAAGAAGTATACAATGAAGAAAATACTTGCAATAGATTTTAACGGAGCACTGCTTAAACACAGGCCATTTCAAAACGCGCATGTAAAATGGTTTGATTTGATGAGCAAATTATTGAAAGATCCTTCTATCAAAAAATATGCTGGCCTGAATAATTACTTTGATAAAGTTCATTCAGTGATGAAACAATATTTAGGAAAAGTTGACCATGAAACGCGTGTAAAATTTGCCAGAACAATATATGCAATGGTAATAATAGCAGATGTAAGCAAAAAAGATGTTGTAACTGAATTTGCAAATTACCTTAAAAAAATAAAAACAAAATACACACTGGCACTGATAACAACAGCACCATCTGATGCAGTAGAACCAATACTTGAAAAACTTGGATTGTTATCTTTGTTTAAAATAATCTACAAAAGTCCAATGACAAAACATCCAGACAAAAAACAACTGTTCAAGGAATTTATTAAAAAATATTCAAAACCAATATATTATATTGGCAATGGAGATAAAGATATTGAAAGCTGCAAAAAAGCAGGAATAAAAGCAATTTCAGTAAAATGGGTCTCAAAAGGAAAATTCAAAGGAGATTTTGATGTGAATAGTGTAAAAGAATTGAAGAAGATAATAAAATGAAACCAAACTATATAATAATACCTCTGGTAACTATTCTTGTATCAGTAATTGGAAGCTATTTAACAAGTTCAGGAATGAACTGGTATAAGACAATTGAATTACCTTCTTTTACACCTCCTGGTTCTTTTATTGGTGCAGTGTGGACAGTAATCTTTGTATTAACAACAATATCTGCGTTAATTGTATGGAACAATTATTCTGGTACTGAAAAATTCTGGTGGATAATAGGATTATTCATGGCTAATGCAATACTAAACTTATTATGGAGTTTACTGTTTTTTAATCAACACTTAATATTCTTAGCTATTTTTGATGCTGCGTTCTTAGATTTAATAGTAATAGCATTAATGATATTAATTTGGCCACTATCTAAACTAGGGGCAGGACTTTTATTACCCTATGCAATATGGGCTGCTTTTGCAACATATCTTAACTATAGAATTTGGTTATTAAATAAATAAAAAACGCTAGAAAAATTAAATTTTTCTGCGCCCATCGAGCTACGCTCTCTGGGAAATAAAAAAAGAAAAAAATTTACTTTCTAATAAAATAAATCATGTAAAGACCAGACAGTCCTACTAAGATATACACGATTTTAGCCAGTATTGGAATAGATCCTAAGATCATATCAACCAGGTTCCATCCGCCAATGCCGACAAGACCCCAGTTTACTGCGCCTACTACTACAAGAATAAACGCAATCCAGTCCAAAGCATTCATATCCATGATATACACCTCTTTTGAATTATACCTTGTTTTATTCTTACTTCTTATATAAATTTTTCTAGAATTCTGGGATAATTCCGAATTAATAAGTTTAGCAAACGAGTTTTTAATTCAGAAACCTTTAAAAATAAGCAATCAATATACTTTCTATATCGGGGTGAAATATTAAAATGGAAGAAGAAAAACAAAGTACTGTAACCATAAAAAAAACCACAGTATGGAAAGCACTAAGCGGAGTATTATTCCTGCTGTTATTAGCATCAATATACACTTCTGGATTTGGAATATTTGACAAAAGTCCAACAGGAGGAACAGTAGTAGAAGACAAAACAAAACCAGAAAACACAATCCAAAGAATAGACACAAGCGACTGGGACTTAAGCAATCAACCCTTTTTAGGAGAAGAAGACGCACCAATAGAAATGATAGTATTTGATGATTTTCAATGCCCATTCTGCGCACGATTTGAACAGCAAAGCTTTCAGGACATAAAAAAAGAATACATAGACACAGGAAAAGTCAAGTTTATCTACATGCATTTCCCACTAGGATTTCATTCAATGGCAGCACCAGCAGCAGAAGCATCAGAATGTGCAAAAGACCAAGGAAAATTCTGGGAATACCATGATTTAATCTTTGAAAACCAAGGAAGCCTAAACGAAGCAAACCTGATAAAATGGGCAGAAGAACTCGAACTAGACATGGATAAATTCAATACCTGCTATGAATCAGGAAAATACACAGAACAAGTCCAGGCAGAAATGCAATTAGGACAATCAGCAGGAATAAAAGGAACACCAAGCTTCCTGATAAACGGCAAGCTGGCAGTAGGAGCCCTACCAATGGACGACTACAGAGGCCAGAACGGAATGGAAAAAGGATTCAGGTCTTTATTAGATGAAGAACTTGAATAGATTTTCTTTATTTTTTTATTTTAACAATCAAGACTTCTTGGAATATTCCAGTTTTTGTGGGATTTCGTAAGACATGGGGACACCTCCAGAAAGCTTTTTAAAG
>WJKI01000036.1 GCA_014729195.1 Candidatus Woesearchaeota archaeon | reverse complement strand
GGCTTTTTTAGAAGGTGATGACAATGACAAATGAACAGGATAAACCAAATATACAAGAAGACTACCCAGGATTGAAAAGCGAACAGGACAAGCTGATTTTAAATTTTAATACTCTTAAACAGATAATTGAGTCTGGAGCTATAAACCCAGATGAACTTACTGATCTTAAAAAGCAGTTGGAAGAAGCTAATCAGACAAGAAAAGCAGTTGAGCAAAGCTGTGATGAACACTGGCAGGCTCTTAATGCAAATAATTCTTATATCATTTCTTTGGAAAAAGAAAATAAACAGATTAAAGCAGAGCTTGAAGTGCAATCTAAGATGGCAAATACTGCGCGCAAGGAATACGAAAATGAAATTGTTGGACAAAAAGATATTTTAGAGGATAGGGAATTGTTTATAAATGTTCTTACTGGTGAAATAGAGGCAGATAATGAGATAATGTTAAATCAGCGTGAACAGCTTAACAAGCAAAATGATAGAATTAACAAGCTGAGAAAGAAAAATTCTATTTTATCTAAAAAAGCACAGGAGCAGTTTAATATTTATGAAGAGGAACTGGACAAGGCAGAAAACCAATTTAACGACTTAAAAAGAAAAGCAGGATGGAAATATTGGGCTATGCAGGGTAATGAGTATGCTCGTGAAGGAAACATGGAGAATGCAATAGCATTATATCTTCAGGCAATACAATTAGATCCTGATAATCCTGAACCTTATCTGGAATTTGTTAAATTTTGTTATTCCTCAGATAATACCGCGCCTGCAGAAGTATTAGAAGATGCATTAAGCACCCGCAAATTTAAAAGAAAGCATAGAAAACAGCTGAAAAATAAGCTAAGTGAGATTCAGGAAGCGCAGAATAATGCAGAGAGAGAGCAAAGCGAGGAATGGATAAGTCTTGCAGATGATGCCTTTAAGGAAGGTAAATATGATGATTCAGAAAAGTATCTTTCTGAAGCAATTATCACTGCTCCGGATTATCCTTTGCCTTATCAGCGCATGGTTAGTCTATTAAGCTACCGTGCATTAGATGAACAACTTTCCTGGGATGAGGTTGAAGGATTTATTAACAAAACCTTGCAAAAGTTTAAGTCTTATCCGTGGAGTCCTTCTGAGCATAAATCCTTGGTAAAAAGTTTAAAAGAAGAAAGAGAAAGAGCGTATTTAGGACAAAAGCGATATAAGGATGCCCGGCATTTGATTAAAAGAACAGGCGTGCTTAACTCAGTTAAGCATAGGGTTCCTACTGGATTATTTGGCCGATTAATCAATGCTTAATATTATTTTTTATTTTCTTGAATAGTTGCTACTGCTATTTCAAATGCTTCTGTTTGTTCTTCATATTTCTCTAACCGGTCAATTACTATATCTAATGCAGGTATCGGACTTTGATTCTTGGTAATTTGGTCTTCTGCCTTAATTAATTGATTATTTATATCTCTTATTAAGTTCTTTGCTTTTTTTTGCACAGTGCCAGAAGAAGGCGCGATGTAATTTTGTACTACTTCAATACTTTTTTCAAAAGAATTCTTGTTTGCGTCAGATAACTCTTCTTTTGGTCTGGCTCTGACCAAATTTCTTCCAATTTCAGTTCTTTCCTGATGTAAGTTTTGCAAACTTTTGAATATAGCCAGGGCATTTTCAATACTTTCCTTACATTCTTCTTTTTCTTCTTTTTCATATTGTGATATTGCATTTTGTACATTCAGGCTCAAGTCTATGCCCGGTGTTTTTCCCGTGGTTCTAAAAGGCGCCAGGATTTTCTGGAATGCAGAGGCACCTCTTCGTGCTGTATAAGATGCTGCTTTAGTTCCGCTTCCTATGATTTCACTTTTTTCTCTTCTTTCTGTGCTGAATAAAGCAATAAGCACACTTGTGATTATTGCAATAATTGCAATAGAATATAATATAGTTGAAAACCAATCAATAAAAGTTTCTGTTTGTACAACATTTGCAACTGCTTGCCAATTTGGTGCACTTGCTGTTGCAATGCTCGAAAACACTGTGGAAATAATCATTAAATAAACTATCCATAAAATTGCAACCAGAAATAGTCTAGCTCTACTTTTAGAAGTTGCCATAATCTCATCTTTAGTAAAGATAGCAAGATATGCTGCGGGAATTCCCATAAGAATCATTATTATTATTCCACCGTACATGGTTAATGTGAAGAACAGCCAGTCTACAGGCATTATTGCAACAGTTCCAAATGACAGGACAAAGCCGATTATTCCTGCTGTTTTTCTGTCAAAGAACTTTTGTGACACATCAATGGTTTGTATTATTTTAAATAATACTGCGTAAATTGCTATGAAAAAAAGAACTCTCAGCCAGACATTAGGTTCGTTTATAACTGCCTTGAATATTCCGCCTAATACAAATTCTATCATAGAAGTAAATTTAGTAATGCCGCTCTCTATTTGTCCCTGAGCATCTGCTTGTACTGTGCCTGCTAACAGGTTCACTAGAAACAAACTCAGAATAAATAATAGTATAACCTTCTTTTTCATCATATCACCTTTTTTTGAGTATAAATTATAATATAGTCCTTTTTTGCTCTTTTTATATTTAAATATTTCTATAGTTTACAGCTATGTTCTGCGCGGTTGTCAGCGAATCTGTCTTGGCATATTTTTAGCAAATATTTTAAATAGTTCTTTTTTCTTGGATACAGAATATGAATAAGGAGATATTATCTGAGTTAGGGCTTAGTAAAAATGAGATTAATGTATATTTAACATTATTAGAATTGCGTACTGCTAAAGTAACCGAGATAGCTATTGCTGCCAAGCTTCACCGGTCTAATGTTTATGATGCCTTGAATCGGTTAATAAATAAAGGGTTAGTGAGTTATTACGCAAGAGAAAACAAGAAAATCTATGAAGTGGTGGATCCAGAGCAATTAATGAACTTATTGAAAGCAAAAGAAATAAAGTTGCAAAAAATCATGCCTGAATTAAAAATAATGCAGTTTAAGGCAAAACCATCGAGCAATGTGACCATCTTAGAAGGCATAGCTGGAGCAAGAAAGACATTAATGGACTTAGTCACTAATACCAAAGAACTATATGTTTTAGGGGCTCCGCAGGACCTTCCAAAAGATTTAGGAGAAGGCTGGCTAAAAGAATGGCACAACAAAAGAATAGCTAATAAAGTTATGTTCCATCACATAGTAAATGAAGATTATCCTGCGCACAGGGTCAAGATAATAAGAAGTTTAAAATACGCAGACATAAAATTCCTTCCAAAAGAATACAATGCACCAAACTCACTCTTTATCAACGACAACGGCATAACACTAATGTTCCAGCACCCGTTCATGTGCATCAACATAGTAAGGCAGGATGTTGTGAAATCTTTTAAGCAGTATTACAAGATGCTGGAGAAAATCTCTTTGAAGAAAGCGCCGCAGGAGAAGTGAGATCTACTCTTCTTCTTTCATTTTTGCAAGATTATCTTTTTCTATACGCAGATTCTTCAATTCAGTTTCAATCTTTTTTGTTCTTGCCTCTGCAACCTGTATTGCATCTAATCCATCTTGCACAAGAGTCTGGTATTCCCTCATCTTAGCAACATAGCCGT
>WJKI01000005.1 GCA_014729195.1 Candidatus Woesearchaeota archaeon | reverse complement strand
TTGATTTCCATCTCAGAATAAGTAACTGCCTTGACAGAACCAATGTGTTTGTGTTTTCCAACTTTATTACCTAACATAGAACCCTGAATTTCCCATCCTTTAGTTGTTTTTGTGATTTTAATCTTATCTACTTTGCTGGGAATGAATTGATCTGTGTCTAAGAGAACTAAGAACTCCTCTAACCATCTGTAAAGTAATGCTTTTTTATCTTTTGCACTTACTTTAACCTGTTTTTCTATTTTTGGATTCACTTTTTTAATATCAAACATAAACGAAAACATAGCCAACACAGCATTACCAAACTGACGTTCCATAGATTTACCAAACGCTCTGAACTTTCCATCTGCTGTGTGTTCTAGAATTTCAAATTTAGCCATGCTAAAAAAATTCCTCCGTAATTTTTTGCACGCATCGAATCTACGGATTCTCTGCGTTTTTCAGTATAATTCAATCTTTTGAGGTTTATCTTCCTTTTTTTCCTCATCAGGAACATTTAATTCAGAGTATTCGTCTTTATTAGCATCATTAGAACCGAACATATTAGCAAAAGCATCTGTTGCAGGAGGTTTATCTTCACCAAAAATGCCCTGTGCTTTTGGAACTTCGTTTGTGTAAACCTCTTTATCTCCAATCATGCTCATCAGCATCCGAACAGCTTTTCTAATCTCTGCATGAGAATCCTTTTGAGTATCAATAGTTAACTGCATATGCATAATTTAGGAGAAATGGTATAAATACTTTTCTATAAGAACTGCACGTCTATAAGCATGGCATCATGAGTAGGGTATTCCTCTATTATCACCGGAACAAGATTTAACTGCTTTAGCTCATCCTTGATATCATCAATTATAGCAATAGAAGTCAACAATCTTAATCTTATTTTATCCAATTCAATCATTTTCTCAGGAACATTTAATCGATTTTTTAATTTATCTAATTTCTGGAGAACTTTTCTTTTACTGAGCTTCATCATTCTCTTTTTATAATCAAAACCAGGAACAGACTGCTTTAAATAAATCGCCCCCCTCACCAGAGTACCGTCAGGAGTTATAAAATCAAAAGGCCTTGCAACTGATAACGCTCTGCGTTTTATTCTTCTTGTCAATTGAACTTTATCTTTTGTCTTAGCAGTGCAGTAATGGACCTTGAGCTTTGTTTTTTGTAAATGTTTTAGGAGTGTTTTTGCTAACTCTTGACTGCCTTTGGCAGCATATGATAACTTGGATTTTTGTTTAAAACCTTTTTGTCTTAATTTATTAGCATTAGTATCTGAAATTTCCAATTCATTTAAGTTTAAGAAATCTACTTTATCTTTGATGTAATCTATTAGTTCTATTGTTTCTTTCTTTTTGCCAGGAATGACCGGTATTTCAACACCAACATCCCAATTGAATTTTTTTGCTAGTAAAATTCGTTTCCATTCGTTCTTTTTATCTAACATTGGATGAAATCTAATCTCATCTAAGCCTGCTTTGTAGAGTTTTTCTAATCGAGTTTTATTAACGAGATTGAGAGGGGTGTAGAGATGTATATGGAATGATTTTCCAAATGTTTTCTTCAGGAGTTTAATGTATTTTACAGTTCTATCTAATTTTACTAACGGATCTCCTCCTGTAATTCCTGCACCTTTTGCTTTAGTTAATTTTGCTTCTGTGATTAAATCTTTTTTTGATGCTATTTTCCATTCGTTAGCATAGACTAAATCTTTGCCAGCTTTTTGCTCGCTTATGGGGCAGAAAAAGCAACGCGGATTTTGAGAACAAAGACCAGTTATGAAAATTACTGTTTTACATCCTTTAACACAAAGTTGGCAGCCCTTAGCCGGTTTTCCAACTAGATAGGAGAAGTAACTTGTTTTTTTGATTCGTCTTTTAGTTGCCATAGCCATTTGCTCTTATGAATTACTACTTTTTTAAGTTTACCTTCTTTTTCTAAAATAGTGAGATGATATCTGGTATTTACCACACCTCTTTTTATTATCTTGCTTACATCCTTTGTAGACATTAATCCAGTCATACTATTTAAAATAATCTCTCTTGCTTCGCCATCGTGATAATTTGGCTGGATAAATGAGCTAACAAGCGTTTTAAGTTTCTTTTGTTTTACAGAGTGTATAAATCCAATTTTATCTAAAAAATTACTAAGTTCTCTCAAACCACAAATAACAAACAATAATCCTATTGCAGTTGTTCCATTTTTATTTTTTCTTCGGGCACAAATAACAACATTTCCCGATCTAATATTAAGGCAATTTAGAATCTCAATTAATGAATTAAAAAACTTTCTTAAAGACCATTCTAATTCTACTGATTTTGCCATGTTAATAGCTATTCTTGTGGGACTCACAGTTCCTTCATCATCAAATAATGCGCGAATGAATGCACTCTTTATTTTGTGATTTCCTGATTTAATCCAATCAGGAATATCAAAATCTTGCTTGAATTTATTGCCCTTAACGCATCCACAAACATGAAGCAATTCTCCGACAGCAGAAGGATAGTGTATGTTTACTGAACCATCTTTTCTTCTGTGATAATCATGATAAGTAAAGTGACCTAATATCTGATTTGTTAAATAGGCAACTCGCTTAAGCAAGTCTTTGGACGTATTAACATAAACAAAGCGGCCCGCTTTTGAAATATGGCCGTCTCCAAACGTGTGGCCAACTAATTCAGCAAGCTTTGCAGATGCGTAAACTGGCAATTTTATTCGGATTGGTTTTCCACACAACCTTTTCTTGGTTTCTAATATGCTCTTATTAATTTCCGAATCGCCAAAATTATGTAAAGTTAATAATTGCTTAAACAGATTTATTGGAATAAAACTTGCCCCTCTTTTATAATACTTAAAGCTTGATGCAGAGTTTGGAAAAATCTCTGCCAAATGATTTGCAGTCAAATTAGCGAATAATTTTGTTCTAAATTTACCTGTTAATTTCACCATGCAGGTATCAGGCAAGTTTCGATAATCAATCAAGTCCATTTCCATTCCTCCAGGGAAAGCTCATCTAGCGCGAGACTTCCTCATTTTACTGGAAGTCTCGTTTTTCGAGAAAAGAGGACGTTAAGTAGAACTGCATAATTGATTTTTGTGTCGCAGACCGAAAATCATTATTTAGCAGTTCTGCGTGTTCTCTTTTCATAATATTCGAGAAGTTAGTCTTTAAATATGCTGCGAGAGGATGTCCAGTGGCTTGTGATTATTCACGATAAAATCGGAAGATTTTCGAATATTTATAGAAGCTTCGGGGTTTAATAGTATGTCTAATTAATTCGTTTAACTGTTGGCATTATTAGTTAAATTAATATTAATCTAGTTTTAATAATTCTTTTGGATTATCAATTATTAAATCAGGTTTTGATTTCTTTAATTCTTCTTTCGAAGACCAACCCCATGTTACTGAAATAATTCTTATATTTGCATTTCTTGCTGTTTCTACATCGCTAACCATATCTCCAATATAGATGACTTCTTTATGACTTAGTTTAAGTTTTTTCAAGCATTTTAATAATGCTTCGGGGTTTGGTTTGATTTTAAATACATCTCCATTACCTATTATTACTTTAAAGAATTTCAATAATCCATAATCCTCAAGTTGATGCTCTATAATCTCCTTATGATTGGTAGATACAATTGCTAAAGTATATTTTTTACTTAATTTAGCAATAATTTCTGTTATTCCTGCAATAAGAGGGATGCCTGTTCTCTTAATGTATTCTGTATAATTAAGATTTCTTGAATTTTTCAAGGAAATTCCCAGATTTTTATAATTTGTTCTATATTCTCTCGGATCAAACCATTCCCTAAATGCCTCTTTCGATACAAATGGCGGTTTTATATCGTGTGCTTTGCACAAATCTCTATAAAAATCATAATGAATCTCAACGCCATTATTTATTACACCATCAAAATCAAAAATTATTGCTTTAATATTCTTCATTTTTAAAAACCTCCAAAAATTAATTTACTTCAAAAGAATAAGTATATTTTATTAAAACTTAATAGTTTATAAAGCTTTGCCTTAACCCTCCAACAACCCACAGTTATTGGGACTATTTCTTAATCATCCAAACATCCTCTGGTAGTTAAGGAAAATGGAATCAGCAGTCTCCTGCTCATTGAATTTTTTAATTTCAGCAATCTTTTTGATGCTCCAAACAACATTAGCAGGCTCATTTCTCTGAAGCTTAACAGGGCTAAGCCAAGGAGCATCTGTTTCTGTTAAAAGTTTATTGATATTAACTAATGAAGTAACAGTTTCAAAATGCTGCAAACGCTTAATTACTGGAGGAATAGAAAAAGAATAACCCAAATCTGCCGCCCTCTTGATTACAGATTTTCTGCCACCAAAACTATGCAAGATTACTTTTTTAAGATTGCTGGATTCCAACATCTCAACACAAGCAAGCTCTGCAGAGCGGGTATGGACAATAATCGGCTTCTTGATCTTCTCAGCAGTGTCAATAACTTTTTGAAAATTAGTCCTTTGCTGCTTTTCATGATCCTTGAGATATTTAAAATCCATGCCACATTCTCCTATACCGACAATTTTTGATTTGTTTTTCCTTATGAATTCTAATTCCTTGTCCACATCAAAAGGTTCTGCCTGTCTTGTCAACCCAACCTCATCCAGAGCATCAATCTGAATATTTAAAGCATCAATAGGATAAATTCCCAAAGTACACTTGACGATATCATACTTTTCTGCTAATTTTAGAACTTCTCTATTAGTCGGAACATTCACTCCTGAAGTAATAATTACCTTAACACCTGCTTTTTTTGCGTTTTCCACTACTTCATCTAAATCGTCCTTGAATCTGTCATGATTCAAATGACAATGAATATCAACTAAGTTCATATACCCTAGAATTCTGACTATTTTATTTAAATCTTATCCTTAACCGCAGAATAAATCAAAGGCAAAACAATAGTAGCATCACAATAAACATCGATAAATCTTGCATTCTCGTTTAACTTGCCCCAAGAAATACCCTCTTTCAAATTCGCACCGCTGGAACCGCCAAACTGAGGCATGTCAGTAGAAATCTGAACACCATACACTGCACCCTTACTAAACTGCATAGACTGCTGAATAAAATTCTTTGGAAGTCCTCCACCGATATACACAACTCCATTCTTTTTAGAATCCCAAGAAATACTTATTATCTCTTTTGTGTCTTCAAAAACAGGCAAATCAAACTTATTTCCTTCTGCCTGCCGCCCCCAAATCATCAAACCAATCCCAGAATCTGCGATACCTGGACAAAAAACAGGGATTTTATTCTTAGCACAAATAGTCAAGATAGAATCATCCTTGTCTAATATTTCGCCTATTTTCCAAATAAATTCTTTGATGTTCTTTGTTTTTGCTAATTCATCAAAATGCTTTTTGAAAAAATCTTCCATATCTTCATACACTTTGTTGGGCATGAATGAATCATATATCCTGTCAATCTGCTTTTTGTTCAATTCCTTATCATCAGCATTTGAAGAACCTTGAAAGTGATTATGCCCCAATGCTTCTACAAGATCATGAGTCAAATTAGCACCAGTAGTAACAAAAACATCAATATAACTGTTTTTCAACATATCTGCAATAATTGATTTCATACCGCCAGGAACCATAGCGCCGGCCAAACCAAAAAAAACCTTGCAATCCTTATCCTGAATCATATTAATAAGAATATCTGCTGCTTTTCCAACTCTTCCAGCACCCATAACACCAGAAGAATTCATCCTATTAACTAAATCAATTACTTTCATTCCCTTATCAATAGTTATATGCTCTACTGGATTCATAGCAGTATATATAAGAAGAGCTTTTATAAAGATACTGGAGATACCAAAAAAACAAGCAGACAGCCAAAATCAACAAACTGCACAGCGTTATACTGTGCCTCTTGAGATTCACACTCCAAACCTTTTGGTTTTGTAAATTCCTGCAGAATTATTGCGCAAATACCCTTTTGTAAAAGACAGTCCGAAAGCTTTAAATAGTGAGTTCGACTTCAAAAACCAACATAAAAGGCAAGGTGGTAAAAAATGACAATAATCGGAATGCAATTCAACAAAATATCAGTAGAAAAATTGAATCCCTTAGCTGGAAAAGTCAGCATAAACAACAATGTCACAATCAAAAAACTGGAAAAAACAAAAGTCACACTAGGGAAAACCAAACAAGATGTTCTGCAATTCACATATGAATACAAAGCAGATTATGAACCAAAAATCGCACTTATAACACTGGTGGGAAACCTAACATACCTTGAAAAACCAGAAAAAATAGACGAACTGATTAAACAGTGGAAAAAAGACAAAAACTTGCCAAAAGAAATACTAACACCAATATTAAACAGCATATACACAAAATGCAATGTACAAGCACTGGTAATGGCAAGAGAAATAAACCTTCCACCGCCAATACAACTACCAAAAGTAACCCTCAAATAAGGGAAACAGTTCTTGAAGGCTTTCTGAATAGATTAAATAGTCAAAAATGGAAAAAGACAAACAAAAAGAAATAAAATTAAAGGTCGTAGAATCGATCCAGGAAGATGTGAATAAAGGAGTTGTAAGAATAGACTCCAGCTTCATGAGAGAACTAAACGTGAAAAGAGGCGACTTCATAGAACTGGAAGGTTCAAGAAAAACATACGCAATAGTAGACAGAGCACTTCCAGCAGACGTAGGAAGAAACGTAATCAGAGTAGACGGACTAACAAGACACAACGCAAAAACAGGAATAGGAGACATGGTAAAAGTCAGAAAAACAGAAGTAAAAGAAGCCAAAAAAATCACAATCGCACCCGCAAGAGGAATATTCCAAACAAACGCACTCCACCAAATCAAAAGAGACTTTCTGGGAAGAGCAGTAACAAAAGGAGACATAATTTCGCCAGGAGGTTCAAAAAGAAGAAGAGCTACATTAAGCGGAAACCCATTCATGGACTTTGACTCAATATTCAATATGATAGAAGAAAACCACTTTGGATTTGTACACAAAGATATAAAATTCGTGGTAGTAGAAACAACACCAAAACAAGCAGTAATCATAACCGACAATACTGAATTATTACTAAATCCACAAGCAGTAGAAGTAAAAGAAGAAACATTTCCCGAAGTAACATACGAAGATATAGGAGGACTAACAGAAGAAATCAAAAAAATAAGAGAAATGGTAGAACTACCTCTGCGGCACCCAGAAATATTTGAACAACTAGGAATAGAACCCCCAAAAGGAGTTCTTTTACACGGATCACCTGGAACTGGAAAAACACTACTAGCAAAAGCCGTGGCAAATGAAACTAACTCACACTTCATTGTAATAAACGGCCCTGAAATAATGAGCAAATATTACGGACAATCAGAAGAAAACCTGCGTAAAAAATTTGAAGAAGCAGAACAAAACGCGCCATCAATAATTTTCATCGATGAAATAGACGCAATAGCAACAAAAAGAGAAGAAACAAAAGGAGAAGTAGAACGAAGAGTAGTAGCACAATTACTATCACTAATGGACGGACTGCAAAGCAGAGGAAAAGTAGTTGTAATCGCTGCCACAAATGTTCCCAACACACTTGATCCCGCCCTTAGAAGACCGGGAAGATTTGACAGAGAACTGGAAATCGGAGTACCAAACAAAGAAGGGAGAGAAAACATACTCAAAATTCACACAAGACACATGCCCCTAGCAAAAGATGTCAAACTAAAAGAACTGGCAGCACTAACACATGGTTTTGTAGGAGCAGACATAGCATCACTAGGGAAAGAAGCAGCAATGATAGTGCTAAGAAGAGTATTGCCTGATCTAAAATACGAAAATGACGAAAGCATACCTCGAGAATTTTTGCAAAAACTAAAGATTACCAACAATGATTTCCGCGAAGCACTGAAAGTTGTGCGACCATCTGCACTTAGAGAAGTATTAATCGAAGTACCCAATATAAAATGGGAAAACATCGGCGGACTAGACAATGTAAGACAAGAACTAATAGAAGCAGTAGAATGGCCATTAAAACACCCAACTGCATTCAAACGAATGGGTGTAAAACCTCCAAAAGGAATCCTATTATACGGTGCGCCAGGAACAGGAAAAACACTAATGGCCAAAGCAGTTGCTCATGAAAGCGAAGCAAATTTTATTTCAGTAAAAGGGCCTGAATTATTATCAAAATGGGTCGGTGAAAGCGAAAAAGCAGTCCGCGAGGTATTCAAAAAAGCAAGACAAACAGCACCAACAATAATCTTTTTTGATGAAATTGATAGTCTTGTTCCAAGAAGAGGAGCAAGCTCTGACAGCCATGTATCAGAAAGAGTCGTAAACCAACTATTAACTGAAATAGACGGTCTGGAAGACATGCACGACATAGTAATAATCGGAGCAACAAACCGGCCAGACATGCTAGACACTGCATTATTACGCCCGGGACGTTTTGACAGAATAATATTAACACCATCACCAGATGAAAAAGCAAGAGAAGAAATATTCAAGATTCACACTGCAGAAATGCCGCTCAAAGGAATCACAACAAAAGAAATGGCAGAACAAACACAAGGGTATGTAGGAGCAGACATAGAAGCAATATGCCGCGAAGCAGCAATCATAGCATTGCGAGAAAACATGGACTCAAAAGAAATCACTGCAAAACACTTTCAAAAAGCAATAGAAAAAGTAAAACCCTCAATAACACCAGACATTGAAAACGCATACAAAGAACTAAAAGAACAATTCACAGCAGCAAAAGCAAAAGAAATGCAGACAAACAAACCTGCTTATTTTGGATAAATTTATAAATTATTTCTCAAATAATAAGATTATGACCAAGCCAGGAGACAGAGTAAAGATAATCACTTCTGAACAAGAACTAGAAGGAGTTCTAATGCCTGAAGAAAAAGAATTCATAGTTCTAAAGATGGATACTGGCTATAATATAGGAATTGACAAAAAAAGAGTAAAAGAAATCGCATTAATCTCACACCCCCCTGAAAGAGAAACAGAACTGCCTAAAACACAGCCAAAAACAGGACTTCCCAAAATAAGCATACTGCACACAGGAGGAACCATTGCTTCTAAAGTAGACTATACCACAGGAGGCGTTGTTGCACAATTTGAACCAGAAAAACTAATAGAAATGTTTCCTGAACTGCGAAACATAGCCAATATTGAATCACGACTAGTCCGCAACATAATGTCAGAAAACATCAGATTTGCACACTACAACATAATCGCACATGAAATAAAAAAAGAAATAGAAAACGGCTCAGAAGGAATAATAATAACCCACGGAACAGACACAATTCACTATACTGCTGCTGCGCTGTCATTCATGCTAAAAGATTTAGGAGTGCCGGTAATATTAGTAGGAGCACAAAGAAGTTCTGACAGAGGAAGCTCAGATGCTGCACTTAATCTATTATCTGCCGCACTATTCATCACAGCAAGCAAAAACTTTGCAGAAGTAGCAGTATGCATGCACGAAACAAAAGAAGACACAACCTGTCTTATTCTGCCAGGAACCAAATGCAGAAAAATGCATTCTTCACGGCGCGATGCCTTTAAAGCCATAAATACAGAACCATGGGCGCGGGTTGACTTCAAAGCAAAAAAAGTAGACTATCTAAAAACAGGATTTAATGAAAGAAAAGCAGGAGTTCCTGAAATACGCGAATTCAAGGAAAATCTAGAAGTGGGAATAATAAAAACATACCCAAACATGTTTGCAGATATTTTTCAATCCTACAAAAAATATGACGGATTAATAATTGAAGGAACAGGCCTTGGCCATATCCCAATAATGGAAATAGATGAGCTCACAAAAGAACATACTTCTATTTATAATTCTGTAAAAGAACTAATCGCAAATGACGTTATTGTTACTTTAACCACACAATGCATTTACGGAGAAATAGACATGAATGTTTATTCGCCTGGAAGAAAACTATTAGACGCCGGAGTACTGGGAAATTACTGTGACATGACAACAGAAACCGCATTTATCAAACTAGCATGGTTATTAAGCAATTATCCAAAACATGAAGTCAAAAAACTATATTCTGTCAATTTAGTTGGAGAAATTTCTAAACGGCTGGAGAAATAATGAAACTAAACTACAAACAACTCGGATTCAAGTGTGGAATAGAAATACATCAACAAATTTCAGGGCACAAGCTATTCTGTCCATGCCCTGCCGAGCTTCGGGATGATGAACCGCATTATACGATAAAAAGAAATTTGCGCGCAGTTGCAGGAGAATCAGGCCAGATAGATGTTGCCGCCCGCGAAGAAATGGGCAAAAAAAAAGATTTCTATTATCAAGGCCATTACAACACAAATTGCTTAATCGAGCTTGATGAAATGCCCCCAAATCCAATGAACAAAGAAGCTTTACATACGGTGTTACAAATATGCAAGATCCTGAATTCAAGAATAGTAGACGGAGTGCAGACAATGAGAAAAACAGTAGTAGACGGAAGCAACACATCAGGATTTCAACGAACAGCATTGATTGGAACCGACGGAGTGCTGGAATTAACATCAACAAAAATAGGAATCCCCACCATTATCCTTGAAGAAGATGCATGCAGAAACATACTCGAACAAAACGACAAAGTTATCTGGGGACTTGACAGACTTGGAATCCCCCTAATCGAAATAGGAACAACGCCAGAAATCCGCACTCCAGAAGAAGCACGAGAAGCAGCAGAAAAACTAGGAATGCTAATACGAAGCACTGGAAAAGCAAAACGCGGACTAGGAACAATCCGCCAGGACATCAATGTATCAATCAAAAAAGGAACACGAGTTGAAATCAAGGGAGCGCAAGAATTAAAAACCATACCAAAACTAATAGAAAATGAAGTAATAAGACAAATAAATCTAGTTGAAATTTCTGAAGAACTGCAAAAAAGAAGAATAAAAGAATTGCGCGAATACAAAATATCAGATGTAACCAATCTTGTAAAACACTGCGACAGCAAGATCATTAAAAATGCTGTTAAAAATAAAAATAAAATTTTAGGAGTACGATTACTTGGATTTAATGGATTAATCGGAAAAGAAGTTCAGGAAAAAAGACGACTTGGAACAGAATTTTCTGAACGCGCCAAGATTATAGCCGGAGTCGGAGGAATATTCCACTCAGATGAACTGCCTGCATACGGCATAACCCTGCGAGAAGTAGAAATATTATACAAAGACATGCAATGCAGTGATAACGACGCATTTGTTCTGGTTGCAGACAAGCAAAAAAAAGCAGAAAAAGCACTAAATGCAGTTGTTGAACGAGCAAACCAGGCAATTTCAGGAGTTCCAAAAGAAGTCCGCAAGGCAAACAAAGACAACACTTCATCCTATGAAAGACCAATGCCCGGAGCTTCCAGAATGTATCCTGAAACAGATGTTCCTCCATTAAGAATAAGCAAACAAATGCTTGACGCAATAGAAATACCAGAATTGATTGAAGATAAAGCAGTTAAATATGAAAAAATGGGATTAAGTTCTGATTTAGCCAAATTAGTTGCTAAATCACCTAAAAATTCTCTTTTTGAAAAATTTGTTTCTGAATATCCTTCTATTAAACCATCCTTTATTGCAGAAGTCATAATGACAATGGACCGAATGATTAAAAGACAGTTTGATATTGCTATTAATCCTACTGAAAAAGATTATGACACTCTTTTTAGCGGATTAACTGAAGGAAAAATTGCTAAGGAGAATGTTATTGAAATTCTTAAAGAAAATAAACCTGTAGAGCAAATCATGAGTAAATATATGATGATGAGTGATGATGAACTAGAATCAAAAATTAAAGAAATCGTAGAAAAAAATAAAGATTTGCCATTTAATGCTCTGATTGGAGTTGTTATGAAAAAATTACGCGGAAAAGCTTCAGGTAAAAAGATTAGTGAGATGCTTAAAAAGATGGTCGGGTAGAGGTCCTTTATTAATAATTTAGGATTGTTGGTTTGAATGCTTGTATAACTTATAGAATAAATAATAATTTTACTATTTGTATATTACGATAATTTCTTTTAGAACGGGCCCTTTTTTTTGCAAACGGCAAATCAAACCAAAGTCATTGAGACTGTTTTGACACATAAAACAAACTCATTAATACAACTCCTGAAAGAACTCCAATACTGTTAAAGATTAAATCATACATTGTGTTGAACCAACCTCCTCCGTATTGGTCGATTTCTTCAAACGTACTGACCAACTGGCCTGTGCAGGCATCACCAGCACCAAAAGCTAAAGCACCGTCTCCAAAGCCGTAAATAAGGAAACCCGAGAATTCAAAAAGTTCTATTATTACCCCAATTCCTGAAGCTGCCAAAATCACTACAAGAATTAAAAAAATCGATTTTACAGAGAGAAGTTGTTTAGGCATGAATTGAGACAAGTACTGAAAGAAAAAAACTGCAAAAGCAAAACAAGGAAGAACATGAGTAACATGATCCCAGGCAATTGGAAGAGGAGAGTTTAGATAAAACCCCATAAAACCCAAAGAATGCGGAACAAAACTCAGGATTAATAAAGTATAAACAGGCAATGTCATGTTCCATTTGTCATAGGTTATGTAAAAGAACACTGCTAAAACCATAAAAATAATCAATTCCGGAACAAAATTTGTATTCTGCCAAACAAAAGACATGATAATAAGCAATAAAAACAAAGCTAATCCTAACAGCACAGTTAACTTTACAAATACATCCTTCCCCACCATGCAATATATTAAACAAATACAGTTTAAAAGCATTTCCATAGTAAAATATATAAACAATACCATCTGAACACCAACCATGCTACAGCAAGTACTATGGGGAATATCATTCTTTTCACTATGGCTAACAATAATATGGCTGCACTACTTATTTGAAGATGAACCCAAAAAGAAAGAAATAACCAAAAAACCAAAAATCACACTGGCAGTGCCCGCCTATAACGAAGAAAAAACAATAACCAAAACAGTCAATTCATTAATAGAAGCAGACTATCCTGCAAGCCAAAAAGAAATAATCATAATAAACGACGGCTCAACAGACTCAACAGCATCTGTAGTGGAAGAAATAATAAAGAAAAATCCCCTACACAACATAAACCTAATCAACAAACCAAATGGAGGAAAAGCAGCAGCAGTAAACAGCGCACTAAACAAAGCAACAGGAGAATATTTCGCAGTAATAGACGCAGACAGCAGAATATCAAAAGACGGAATAAATCTCATACTACCCTATTTCCACAATGATACTGTAGGGGCAGTAATCAGCAGGGTAAAAGTAGAAACACCAAACAAAGTGCTGGAAAAAATCCAATTTTTTGAATACGTAATGAGCAGTATGATACGAAAACTAATGGCATTAATAGGAACACTTCATATCACACCAGGAGTATTATCCACCTATAAAACAGAGATTCTTCGCAAAGCAGGAGGATTTACAAAAGACCGCAACAACCTAACAGAAGACATGGAAATTGCACTAAGATTAATAAGCAAAGGATATAAAATAGAAATGCAACCAGAGAGCATAACCTACACATTTGTACCAAATAGCTTAAAAAAACTATGGAAACAAAGAATACGATGGGCGCGCGGATACATATACAATATGTGGAATTACCGCAAAATGATGTTTTCAACAAAACACGGAATATTCGGAATGTTCCAAATGCCTGTAAACGTGCTCATTGTAACAACATTAATCGCCAACATAATAATAATAATGATTAATCTTATTAACACATCAACAGAATTCCTATACCGCAGTGCAACAATTAACGGCTATTTCTGGATGAGAATAACCGAAATACCCACATTAAACGAAATGATACTGGCACAAAACTACAGAATAATGGGACCAATAATCATTGTAACAATACTCGGATTTTATCTAATATGGCAGTCACATAAAAGATTCGATGAAAAAATAACCAAAAATATAACCGGAACACTGGCATATTTTCTGTTCATACCTTATTTTACCACAATGAACTGGATAAGCTCAATCTTTCAGGAAGTTTTTAAAACCAAAAGAAAATGGTAACAACAAGAATTTCTGCAAAATTCTTGAGTTTAGCACTTTTTAAAAATACTAAACTTTAAAAGTAATTACCGGTTCATATTCTAAATGCACCCGTAGCTCAGCCTGGCGGGACGCAGCGAACCCTTGCTGTGCTCGGGCAAATAGAGCGACTGCCTCCTATACTATGGAGCAAGCAGTAGGTCGAGAGTTCGAATCTCTTCGGGTGCGTAGCGAAGCGGAGCAACCAAAGGCCAGCAAAACCTTTGGTTTTGCGCTGTCTTCAGGTGCGTAATGTACAAACTAAAGCAACAACCAGATGATTTCAACGTAGAAGAAGTAAGCAATATTAAAATAGATGAAACAGGAAAATACACATACTTCTCAGTAAAGAAAAAAAACTATACCACACTTCGGGCTGTAGAAGCAATTGCATCCAAACTAAATATTCTGCCCAAGAAAATCGGCTTTGCAGGAAACAAAGATAAAAAAGCAATAACAACCCAGCTGTTCTCTGCAGAAAAAATTTCTAAATCAAGACTGGAAGGAATTAAGTTAAAGGACATTGAAATTACTTTTAAAGGAAAAGGAGATGTTCCTATCTGTTTAGGAGATTTAGAAGGAAACTCCTTTGAAATTGTTATCAGGAATATTAATTCTAAGCCAAAGATGAAAAAAGAGTTTATCAACTACTTTGGAGAACAAAGATTCAGCAAAAACAACGCACAGATAGGCAAATCAATTGTAAAAAAAGATTTTAAAACCGCTGTTGAACTGATTTCAGAAGGAGACGGAATTATTGAAAAGAAAATCAAAAAATTTCTTTCTAAAAACCCTAAAAATTATGTTGGAGCATTGAGAACAATTCCAAAAAAAATCTTAAGTTTATATGTTCATGCCTATCAAAGCCTACTTTGGAACAAACAAGCGGAAATTAGCTCTGAAGAATATGTTCCGATTATCGGTTTTGATACAAACATTGATTCAAAAATAATAAAACAAGAAAAAATAAATTGCCGAGATTTCATAATAAAACAAATACCCTCACTAAGTTCAGAAGGGGGAAAAAGAAAACGGATTGTCAATGCTGCGAATGTATCTATATCTGAATTAGAAGATGATGAATTGAATAAAAGTAAGAAAAAAGTATTAATCAAATTCACACTACCAAAAGGAAGCTATGCAACAGAATTTGTCAAGAATCTTTTTCAATAATCAAAAACAAAAAATTCTTGAGCATGCTCATGAATTCTTTGAATACTATAATTAACAAGAATTCCTGACATATACGACAATTATTCAGCTGATTCTTCTTCTGCAGCAAATGTGTCGCCCAAAGCAACAAGAATCTCCTTATGAATACCCTCAATAGACTGCTCACCATTAATAATATGAACAATGTCTCTTGGTTTATAGTATTCAATCAACGGCTGAGTCTGATCATGATAAATCTCCAACCTTTTTTTAATAGCTTCCTCTGTATCATCTTTTCGTTTAACTAATTTAATCTTGCACTGCTTGCATTTCTCCCCTTCTTTAACACTTGTTATCTTTCCACACTTAGGACACTGTCGTCTCTGCACCAAACGCTTAACAGCTTCTTCATCAGAAATCCTCAAAACAATAACATAATCAATCTTAGCAAACTCATCAAGCGCTTTTGCCTGAGGCAAAGTCCTTGGAAAACCATCCAGAATAAAACCCTCTGCACAATCAACATCCTCAAGACGCTTCTTAACAAACATAATAGTAAGTTCATCAGGAACCATATTACCATTATCTATGATTTTTTGAATTTCCCTGCCCTCCTCTGAATCGCTCTTAATCGCCTCCCTAAAAATTTCACCAATAGAAATAGCAGGAATACCATACCGTTCAGCCAATAAACTTGCCTGAGTTCCTTTTCCAGAGCCCTGCGGGCCCATCATAATAATATTCATCCTAAATATTTCAAAATCTCCTTCTCACTATATTCTCTTGCCCAGCAATTCTCAACAAGTTCAAAAAAAGGAAGAATCTTCTTTCTAAAACTTTTCCAAAATTTCAAACCATCCCTTATTGTCTTGGCCTCTTCTTTATAATCCAAAATTAAATCCAAATTAATAAAACGCCTATACTGAAATCTCAATTCCTTGAGCAAATTAAACAATTCTGCCTTTTGATCCTTTGTCAAACAGCCAAATTCATAAAATTCCACAATAGAAATGCCCTCTGGCTGCAAAATACGACACAACCGCTCCATGAAAATAATAAACTTCTCATTCATTTTTCTCCGTATCTCCCTAAGCAAGAATTCTTCGTTATTAATATAACCAATTTCAAACTCAATATTCAACTCATCATAATCAGGAAGAATTTTGTATTTTTTCTTAATTTTATTATATGCCTCTTTTACCATATATAGTAGAATAACGGGCTTGCTTATATATTTTACTAAATTCTGACCAATACAAAATTTTATAAATAACCTAAATATCCCTATTCTATAAGCCCTCGTAGCTTAATAGCATAGCGTGAGGTTTGTATCTTATGCAAAACACCTCAAGGTCGGGGGTGCAAATCCCTCCGAGGGCTTTCATTTTAATATCCCGGAGGACATACCCCATCTTTGCACCATTTTTCTACTTTTCGAGTGAAATCTACTTCATATGCTTCTGGATAGAAAACGCTACTATTTTATCCAATTACTTATAGCGTTTACTAATATTCAAATAACCCCTAATCTGAGAAATAATCTGATGAGTCTCATTTTCCACATACTTGGCATGATTACTGATGAACGGCGCCAAAATGTATTTTTCAGCAATAACCCTCATGGCATAAAGCCAGGGCTTTTCCCATTTTGCCTCATAATCAGTCTCCAAAATACCTTCAACCTTAATTACTACTTTTCCTTCCTGCATCTTTTTTTTCTTGCCTGCAATGGTCACATTGACATCCTTGCAATCAAAAGCAGAAACCGTTATCTTAATAACACTCTTGGCATAATCGCTCAATTTCTTATACGGCTTGAAATTAAACTCAAAAAACTTAGCATCTTTTTTGAACACCTGCTGCGCCTTGGCTTCGATAGGAACATAAGCCTTTGCAAAAATCCAATCCATAATCAAATCCCTTAACTCCTTAATACTGAAAATACCTTCAAAAGAAATGGTTTCCTTAGGAACAATTGTTTGTTGTTCTGGCATATCACATCGCCTCATATTCTAAACTTTTCTTAATTGTCTGAATAAGACCGCTTGCCTGAAGGAATAATTCATCCTCCCAATAATCCTCAAGTTTTCTCTTAATAATATACTTATGATAAAATTCCCGAATCGCCTTAAGAACAGGAGTAGTGCCAAAACGCTTTTCATAATCCAAATCATACCCAGGAATAACCTCCAAAGCAATCCGGCCATAATTAGTCTTGATTTTCTCGCCATCTTTTATCACTTCAACAGTCTTAAAATCAAATATCCTAAATTCCACATTAATATAAAACTTGATATAACCGGTAATTTTACGTTCGCCGCTTATTTTAACCTCTTCCTCATCTGACTTGTGCTTATGCTTGGGAACATGAAAGTCATAATCATTTTCATCATACCACGACTTAATATCCTTCATTAATTTGTTAAAATCAAAATTTCCCTTATGCTTTATGTAAATGACCGGAAAACTAACATCTGGCGCCATAGATTTAAAAATAAATATTTGTGTATATAAAACTATCCTTTACAAAAGGATATCTTATACTTATTCAGGCAGTTTTCTAGGCCAAAACTCTATTCCTCCCTTCTTAGCCTCATAATGAAGAAGCTTAAAGAAATTGGCCAACGTCTCACGAAAACCATACACGTTCTCATAAAACTCATTTTCCAATCTTTTTCTAGTATCATGCAAAAAAAAGCGGTAAATAATCTCCTTAAATGGACTTAATAATGAATTCTTCTTAAGCATACTTTTCCAATCCATGACAAGATTTGCCTTAACCTGAATCTCCACTTCCCCCTTGTCTGCCTTAATTTTCTTATTATCAACAATAGTCTCAACCTGAACAAGCGTAAGAACATGAATATCCACATCAAAATCATACCGCCAAAAATCCTTCATCTTTCCTCCCATAGGATTTTTCTGAAAACGCCACCTAATCCACAATTCCTTTCCACCCTTACCTTCCTTATCCAAATAAAACACTTCGGGAAAATCCTTGTCACTATTAGTAGCATAACCCTCTTCAACAAACCATTCTCTCATCCTTTCATACGCAGACTTCAGAATAAAAACATCCTTAAAATTAACAACATACTCAGCAATCTTAATAGCTTCAGCAGCATGTTCTGCATACCGATTCTTGATAATGGCCATATTCTTTAATTAGAAAAAAGGATATTTAAGGTTTTTGGTGAAAAGTAAGCTTTTTATAATACACACAATTAGTATATACTATGATAATAGGTCTGGTAGGCAAGCCTTCAAGCGGCAAATCAACGTTTTTTAAAGCTTTAACACTAGCAGATGTTCTGATTGCAGCATATCCCTTTG
>WJKI01000004.1 GCA_014729195.1 Candidatus Woesearchaeota archaeon | reverse complement strand
TGACCTTTCTGCTGATGATCTTACTCAGGTTGTTGAGCAGTATAAAAAGGTTTATGAAAAACATGGAAAATCTTTTCCCGATGATCCACGAGAGCAGCTGCAGAAATCAATTGATGCTGTTTTTGGTTCATGGAATAATGAGCGGGCAATCTCTTACAGGAGAATAAATGATATTAAGGGACTATTGGGAACAGCTGTCAATGTCCAGGTCATGGTTTTTGGAAACATGGGTGAAAATTCAGGAACCGGTGTTGCGTTTACAAGAGATCCATCAACTGGAAAAAATAAGTTTTATGGAGAGTATCTTATGAATGCACAGGGTGAAGATGTTGTTGCAGGAATAAGGACTCCACATCCAATTTCTGACTTGAAAAAAGAGATGTCAAAGATATATGATGAACTGATTGAGATCAGGGATAAGCTTGAAGAACATTATAAAGATATGCAAGATGTTGAGTTTACAATCCAGGAAGGGAAATTATATATGCTTCAGACAAGGACAGGAAAAAGAACAGCTACAGCTGCTGTTAAAATTGCAACAGATATGGAAGAAGAAGGTCTTATTGATAAGAAGACTGCTGTTTTAAGGGTTGAGCCAAGCCAGCTTGACCAACTTCTTCACAAACAGCTTGATCCTGTTGCCAAAGAATCAGCTGAAGTTCTTGCTAAAGGTCTTCCTGCATCACCCGGTGCAGCAGTAGGCCAAGTTGTTTTTGATGCAGAAACAGCATCTGAATGGACAAAGCAAGGAAAAAAAGTCATTCTTGTTAGGATAGAGACTTCTCCTGAAGATATCGAAGGAATGGATGCTGCAAAAGGCATCTTAACTTCCAGAGGAGGCATGACTTCGCATGCTGCTGTTGTTGCACGAGGAATGGGAAAATGCTGTGTTGCCGGATGCGGGGATATCAACATTGATTATTCAAGAAAACAATTTACTGTTGATGGAAGTGCAGTCTCTGAGGGAGATTTTATTACCTTAGATGGGGGTGCAGGTGAAGTTATCAAGGATAAGGTTCCGGTTGTTGATCCTGAACTTTCAGGTGATTTTGCAAAACTTATGGAATGGGCAGACAGCTACAGGAAATTGGGAGTGAGAGCAAATGCTGATATCCCCAGAGATGCAAAAAAAGCTATTGAGTTCGGAGCAAAGGGTATTGGGCTTTGCAGGACTGAGCACATGTTTTTTGAAGGAGAAAGGATCAAGCATATGAGACAGATGATTCTTTCTGATAATGAGAAAGACAGGAAAAAAGCTCTTGATAAATTATTACCTTATCAGAAATCTGATTTTAAGGGACTTTTTAAAGTGATGGGTAAGTATCCGGTAATCATAAGGACACTTGATCCGCCATTGCACGAATTTTTACCTCATAATCATGCAGATATAAAAGAGATTTCCGAAGAGATGGGAATTTCTGTTGAGGATATTAAAACCAAGATTGAATCATTAAAAGAGTTCAATCCTATGCTTGGACACAGAGGGTGCAGACTGGGCATCAGCTATCCTGAAATTACTGCAATGCAGGCAAGAGCAATTGTGGAGGCTGCATGTGAAGTTAAAAAAGAGACAGGAAAGTCAGTTACTCCTGAAATTATGATTCCTTTAGTTGGAAAAGTTGAAGAACTTTCTCACCAGAAAAAAGTTGTTCAGGAAGTTATTGATGACACTCTTAATAAGTATGATATGACTGACATGAAGATTATGATAGGAACAATGATTGAAGTTCCGAGAGGTGCTATTACTGCTGACAGAATCGCAGAAGTAGCAGAATTTTTCAGCTTTGGTACAAATGATCTTACTCAAATGACTTGCGGATTTTCAAGAGACGATGCAGGAAAGTTTTTGCAGGAATATGTGGAGAAAGGAATCTATGACAAAGACCCTTTCCAGTCAATTGATCAGTCCGGAGTAGGAGAGGTCATGAAGATTGCAATTGAGAAAGGCAAAAAGACTAACCAAGACATTGAGATCGGTATCTGCGGGGAGCATGGAGGAGATCCTGCATCTGTTATTTTTTGCCACAATATCGGTCTTGATTATGTCAGCTGCAGTCCTTATCGCGTTCCTATTGCAAGGCTTGCAGCAGCGCATGCTGCAATCAAGGAAGAGTAATCTTATTTTTTTTATTTTTCTTTTTGTATTCATTAACTTTTCTAGAGATAGTCTCTCTTTTATCACACAATAAAATTTTTTTTGTATTTTTGAAAAAAAATTTTATACATAAAATTTATAAATTTATTAGTTGTCTTAATTTATGAAATGAAATATAATACAACAAGTGCAATGGTTGGAAAGCGCGGGAAAAGAGACGAAGAAGGCAACTGCCCTATATTTGTACATCTTTTCAATATCAATGATCCCCATAAGACTGATAAGGTTCCTGATAAATTCTTAGAATTTAATAATATCCATAAAATCATAATTGATGGTCTTGCTATCAGCTATCTTCTTGCCGGACAAGACATCCTTATTAATGACTTAGAATATATCAAAGTTAAAAAAGATGAATATGATCCTCACCATCATCTGATCATTTCTGGAAAGCAAAAAAGTTAACAATTAAATTTTCATAATTCTATAAAGTGGTTCTGCAACAACAATATATAATCCTAAAGTTATTGTAAAATCTATTATTCTTCTTAATGACTTTTTCGGTGTTCCTATATCGCCGAAAATAACAAGATTGATAAAAAGATCTACTATAAATTTTAATATTAAAATAACAATACCTGCTTTTTTTATGTCTATGTTTCTTAACAATGGAATTATGACAAACTGGACAAGGAAAAATAAGTTTATCAGTATTCTGTAAAGGCTCATCTTGTTTGCAAAAGGTAAAAGTATTATGTGAGTCACTGAAAGCATCAACCCTTCAATAGGACCATACACATATGTTAACATAAAAACCCCGAAATCAATTACTTTAAGGGGAATATTTATTTTAGTTCTTGTTTCAAGATAAACAAAAATTAAATTTATTATTATAAAAAATCCTATAAAAAATATTTTTTTAAATCTTATTAAAAATATCAAAAAAATTAAGGTTAAAATAATTGTTCTGACATTTAAAATCCTGTATTTACTCAATGATTGAAAATAGTAATTTATCTTTTTTTTCTTCATTAAGTCTTTAAGAAAAATGGGTAAATTAAATTATTTTTTATACTACACAATTAAAAAATTAAAAAAAATAAAAAGAAAAGCCATACATAAACAAAACACGAACTGTTGGTAACTGCATGCTGAATACCTCGTTACCTTGGTACTTACACACCAGTTCCATCAAACTCATCTTTTATGAGAGTTCTACGATGTCTCTTTTCACGGCGGGTTTCAAGCTTAGATGCTTTCAGCTCTTATCCCTTAGCGCGTAGCTGCCCGGCCTACCTTATCAGATAACCGGTTGACCAGAGGCGCCGAATCTTTGTTCCTCTCGTACTAAAAGATCCTTCCATTCAGACATCAAACAATTCCAGTAGATATTAAACCAACTGTCTCACAACGTTGTGAACCCAGCTCACGATCCCTTTTAATGGGTGAACACCCCCACCCTTGGCCGCTTCTGCACGGCCAGGATAGGTAGAGCCGACATCGATGTAGCAAACCGCGCCGTCGATACGAGCTCTCGGGCGCGACAACACTGTTATCCCCGGAGTAACTTTTCTGTCATCCCTGGGCCCCATCAAGGAGCCTCAAGGGTTCGCTAGACCAGACTTTCGTCTCTGGATTTATTATAGTTCTAAATCCAGTCAGGCTGGCTTTTACTCTTGTATTCTACACCGGATTTCCGACCCGGTTGAGCCAACCTTAGGACCCTGCTGATATTCTTTCAGCAGGGTGCCACCCCAGCCAAACTGTCCACCAATTGTTGTCCTTTTCTCAAAGTGAGTGACGTAAGTTTGAAAGAGTGGTGTTTCATTGTCGTCTACACGCAATCTGGCGATCACGCTTTAGCAACTACCACCTACGCTACACATCCAAGCCCACATCACAACAACAGGCTACAGTAAAGTTTCACGGGGTCTTCACTTCCCACTGGAATTCTCCGGCCTCTGCACCGGAAGAGTGTGTTCAGAGGATTCTAACTGGGGACAGTGGGGATCTCGTTGGGCCCCTCATGCAAGCCGTCATTTAAACGGCAAGGTATTTCGCTCACGTCTGTTACTTTCCCTTGATAACAAGGTACTGGCCTTCACTAGGAAGGCGGGCATGCATTTCTGGATGCCTCCATTATTCGCATAATGGGTCGGACTATGTCTTCATCTGTTAAGATGTCTAACGTATAGTCTCTGGGGATTCTAAATACTTTGGAGTTACTTGTCGATTCAGTTTAGAACGCAGAACAGCTATTTCATTCAATCCTTCTTTAGTTAAATGTTGTCCTTTATTCATCAAATTAATTATTTGAGAAAATATCTCAAAATCATTTTTTTTTGATGTTGTACAACACGAAATTCAGGAAGAACTTGCCAACCAACTGACATTTTATCAAGTTTGTTGATTGAAACATGAAAACATCCTTCTCCATCGACGAAACCTACTATCCAATCAGTATTTAGCCTTTCCTGCTCGTTTTCCGCACTTCTCACATTTTCACCATTGTACGTTTTTGGTTTTTTCATTAATCAATCACTTCATTTGAATTGGTGATTTGAGTTAATAAAAGTTATGCCAAAAAGTCCAGTGGTAGTGGAAGATACCCGGAGGTTCGAGCATTTAGTTAGATTTGGTTAAGGCAGTGTGTCCACCTTAAGAGAGTTATAGTTACTCCCGCCGTTTACCAGCTCTTAGCTCCCTTGGATAGGAGTTTGAAGTACTGGTACTGGGCAGGCTTCACCTTCTATACGCAGCTTTACAGCCTAGCAGAAGGTTATGTTTTTGTTAAACAGTCGGACCCCCCTTGCCACTGAGCCCTGAAATCGCCTTTCAAGAAGACAACTACAGGGACCTCTTCAACCGAAGTCACGAGGCTAATTTGCCGATTTCCCTCAATTAGATTAATCCTTCACACCTTAGGTTCTACACCTAGGGGCACCTGTGCTGGTTCTGGGTACGGATATTAAAGATCTTTTCTTATTCCCTTTTCACAGCTTCCTGAACCCTGCCAAATGATCCATACGGACCACCATTCTATTTTTCATCAAGTTCTCACCATTACAGTACTCCCTTGATTTAAGATATTAGCACACCAGATAAGATGTGTTGGCAATATCAGAAAGGTCGGAAATAAAACTTAGCGTTGCCGCACATACTTTAATAATACAGGAATATTAACCTGTTTCCCTTTCCCTCTTTCTCAATTTCTGAGAAGAGTTAGGACCGATTAACCCTTGACTGATTTGCATTGTCAAGGAACCCTTGCCCTTTCGGTGACAGAGATTCTCACTCTGCTCAGATCCTACTACCGCCAGGATTCTCATTCCATATCGGTCCACACCCCTTTTCAAGGATGCTTCTACCCAACACGGACGCCATATCTACTACTTTCTTTTCAGAAGTCTACAGTATCGGCAGTCAATTTAACCCCGTCCATCTTCAAGGCCAATAACCTTGACAAGTAAGCTGTTACGCACTTATTATAGGATGGCTGCTTCTAAGCCAACCTCCTTGCTGTCTCTGGCTATTGACACTTTTTGTCCTTTAATACTTAATTGACATTTTGGGGCCTTAACTGTAGTCAGGGTTGTTCCCCTTTCGGAAGCCAAGCTTACCCCGGGCTCCCTGTCTCCCAAGTTCTACGGTACAAAGGTATTCGGAGTTGGACAAGAGACCGGCCCCTTTCGAAGCCTAAATCCCAAATCCGTATCTCTACCCCCTTTGTTACCTCACCTGAGGCTTGACTACGGCCAATTTCGATAGGAACCTGCTATCACCGGGTTCGATTGGCTTTTCACCCCTAGCCCAAGGTTAGAGGAACGCTTGTCCACAGAACCCCTTCAGGCCTCCACGCCTGTTTAAAGGCGCTTCACCTTACCCTGGGTTAGATCACCCGGTTTCAGATCGTATCCATATGACTAAAGGCACTTTCATACCTCTCCCCTGGCAATGCTGCGGGAAGTTGGTTTCCCTGTGGATGCCTCCTTAAAAAGAGTTATCCTCGCCATATAAATACAGTCCCTGGCACGTTTTCCCAAACGGACGGTACAACTCCTAAGAGCCGTACCTTGCGATAACTAATAGGTTTCAGGTACTTTTAACTCCCTGTTAAGGGTGCTTTTCAACTTTCCCTCACGGTACTCATACGCTATCGGACTTGTATTGTATTTAAGGTTAGAAATTGATGCCTCCTAAATTCACATCTAGTATCCAGTAGATGCTACTCAGGATACCCCTAAATTCCAACAAACCACCTTTACTGGACTGTCACCATCTATGGTCTGCCGTTCCAGGCAAGTTCAAGTTCGTCTATTTAGGAAAAAAAGAGGTCCTACAACACCACATCTCCTCTATATTACTATAAAGGATTCAGTTTGCCCTGTACTGCGTTCACTCGCCGTTATTAACAGTATCTCAATTGATTTCTTTTCCTGCAGGTACTAAGATGTTTCAATTCCCTGCGTTATTCATCCTTACGGATTCAAGGTGAAGTCACATTCGGAAATCTCCGGATCTTCGACTACATGCATCTCCCCGGAGCATATCGTAGCTTGTCACGTCCTTCATCAGCACTACAAGCCTAGTCATCCACCTATTAGCGGATCTATTGTTTATGTATGGCTTCATCAATAAACATGAAAAAGTTTATCTAAACCAGAGGGCCGATACCTGAAATATCGGATCTCTATCAAATTAATGATTATGAATTAAGGATATGGACTCGTCGGGACTTTCAATCCTGCCCAGCAGGTTTAAACTGGGTCAGTCTTTTGAACCCGAGGCCTCCGCCTCTCTTTGCTTAAAGCATGCAAGGGCGGCGCTCTAGCCAGCTGAGCTACGAGCCCTAATGATTATAAGAAGGTATTTGGTAAAAAATACCAATACAAGGATATTGTGATATAAAAACGAGGCTTCAAATTACGATATAATTTGTGTCTCATTTTTATTTTATAAAAATAAAAGGAGGTGATCCAGCCGTAGGTTCCCCTACGGCTACCTTGTGACGACTTAGCCCACCTCACTGAGTTTAGATTCAGCACAGTTAAAAGAACTGAGTTTTACCTAAACCCTGCTCGGTTGGCTTGACGGGCGGTGTGTGCAAGGAGCAGGGACATATTCACCAGACGATGCTAACGTCTGGTTACTAGGGATTCCGACGTCATGAGGGTAAGTTACAACCCTCAATCTGGACTGAGATAGGGTTTAGAGGATTAACTTCTCCTTTCGGAGTTGTGTCCCATTGTCCCTACCATTGTTGCGCGCGTGTAGCCCAGAGGATTCGGGGCATACAGACCTATCGTTGCCTGCACCTTCCTCCTTGTTTCCAAGGCAGTTCTTACATTGTGCCCAGTCCTCTTGAAAGAGCTGCTGGCAATTGTAAGTACAGGTCTCGCTCGTTGCCTGACTTAACAGGACACTTCACAGCACGAGCTGACGACGGCCATGCACCACCTCTCGGCTCGTCAAGTAAGGCCTTCAGCCTGACTTTCATTCTGCCGTCGCCCCTGGTAAGATTCTCCGCGTTGAGTTGGATTAAACCGCACGCCGCACCCCTTGTGGTGCTCCCCCGCCAATTCCTTTAAGTTTCAACCTTGCGATCGTACTTCCCAGGCGGTGAGCTTAACATCTTCACTCCGACACTGCATATTCACGTGGAATATGCAACACCTAGCTCACAGCGTTTACAGCCAGGACTACTCGGGTATCTAATCCGGTTCGCTCCCCTGGCTTTCGTTCCTCACCGTCAGACCCATTCTAGTTAGACGCCTTCGCCACGGGTGGTCCTCAGAGGATTATTGCATTTTACCGCTTCCCCCTGAATACCTCTAACTCCTCCTGGTCTCAAGTCAGATAGTGTCTTTTGCAAGCTGTTAGGTTAAGCCCAACAATTTCACAAGAGATTTATTTAACCGGCTACGAACGCTTTAGGCCCAATAATAGCGATCCCCACTTGTGGCGCTGGTGTTACCGCGGCTGCTGGCACCAGTCTTACCCACCACTTATTCTCCAAGCTTTTTACACTTGGCAAAAGCCTATGCAAAACATAGGCACTCAGAATCCCCTTATCACACTTGCGTGTATTGTAAAGTTTTCGCACTTGCTATACTCCGTAGAGTCAGGACCCTTATCTCAGTGTCCTCCTCGGGGCTACCTCTCTCAAGGCCCCTACCGATCTTGGGCTTGGTGGGCCATTACCCCACCAACAACCTAATCGGGCGCCAACTCATCCTTAGGCGTTGCCTTTAAAAGAAAAAACATTCCAGTTTTTTTCTCATATCCAGTATTGTCCTCAGTTTCCCGAGGTTATCCTGAACCTAAGGGTAGATTATTGACGTGTTACGGAACTGTCCGCCGGGACTCCGAAGAGTCCCAAACTAGCTTAGTTAAGTCGAATTCTGATAGCAGCGATCTCCCGCAGGATCAACGGGTATTAAATCTATTATTACGACCGCATTCATTGGCTTGGTTTTACCAAATACCTTCATCGTACAAGATGACAGCATCTTGTATTCATTTAATGAAAAGAAAATTTATATTGGAGATGATAATAAATATGAGTATCTATTAGGAAAAAGAGGTTGTATTTAAACATTATGTTTTATATTATTTTCTAAAAAGTAGTAATGATTAAAAAATTTCCAAAAATTTATTAACAAACAATTGTTTATCAATATTTATAAATCTGTTTTTTTAAACATGCAATTCAAGAGAAAATATCTTATTGGTTTTGGAATTGGATTTTTCATTTTAATTTTTGATATTGTTACATTTTTCGGGACAAGATGGTTTGTTCCGGGATTAGTTGTTGCTTTATCAGTTGCCTGGAGCCAGGTCTGGTTTGATTTTTTTCTAGAAAACAGAAGGCAAAGAGAATTAGAATCCAGATTTTTAGATTTTGTAAGGAATTTAGCTGGTGCAATAAAATCCGGAATGCCTGTACCAAAAGCTATACTGCATGTGAGCAAACTGGACTACGGACCTTTATCAGAATATGTAAGAAACCTGGGCTACCAGGTAGAATGGGCTGTTCCGATCCATAAAGCCATGATTTATTTTAGCAATTCCACAAAAAACGAAATAATTAAAAGAGCAGTCTCAACAGTTATTGAAGCAGAACAGTCAGGGGGAAACATGGAGGATGTACTTGCATCAATCACAGGATCTCTTATTGAGATAAAAAAAATCAAAGAATCAAGAAGGGCAAGTGTACATTCCCAGATACTCCAGTCATATATAATTTTCTTTGTTTTCATAGGAGTTATGATAGTGATTCAAAAAATGCTTGTTCCTTATCTTACGGGAACCAACACGCAGGCAATGTTCGGAGGAGGTGCTGATATGCCAAGTTCTTCCCTTGCTGTCGACATACAGATAGATACTTCTTCGTTTTCAGGTTTTGTTATTACAATTTCGGAATGGTTCACCAGTCTGAATGGAATATTTTTAATGCTTGCCTTGATACAAGGGTTTTTTGCAGGTGTTATTATAGGTAAACTTTCAGAAGGTGATATAACATCCGGATTAAAGCATTCGATTGTTCTTATGACTATTGCATTTTTTGTAATGACTGTGGTTGCTTAGAAAAATGAAAAACATTGTTCAAATATTCTTGTTGCTTTTTATATTATCTGGTTGCGTCAATAGTCAGGAAAAACATTATGAATTTGTATCTGGCTGCAATTCATTTTATTATTGTCTGTCTTCTAATATTTCTCCAGGGGAAACAGGCTTTTTCTAATTTTTGCAATGAAAAAGCCCTCTGTATCATTGTCTTGGGGCCAGAGCCTGACGCATCTTTTAATCTCTTGGCTGTATTTTTTTTCTTTAAATTCAAGAATTAATGGAGATCTTTTGACATCCAGCATGATTTTTTCAAGTTTCGCATCCGGGTATTTTTCCAAAAGATGATCAACAACCTCCTCATTTTCCTCAGGTTCATTTGAGCAAGTGGAATATACTAATAATCCCTGGGGTTTTAATGATTCATACGCAGATTCAATAAGAGTTTTCTGGGTATGGCTCAGCCTTGTTATCATTGTAGGATTCCATATTCTTAATGTCTTTATGCTCTTTCTTATTGTTCCGGTGCCTGAACACGGAGCATCTAAAAGAATTCTGTCAAATAAGATATTATTTTTTTTAAAAGCCTGACCATACATCTTTGTTATCAGTGTGTTTGTAAGGCCGATTCTCTGGGTGTTTATGCCTAATGATCTGAGCCTTGAACCCTGATAATCATTTGCAATTAATATGCCCTTGTTTTTCATATATTCTCCGATTTGTGTTGTTTTTGATCCCGGTGCAGCACACATGTCAAGGACCAGTTCCTGAGGTTTTGGTTTAAGTACGATAGGAGGTATCATTGAGGCAGCTTCCTGTACATAAAAATATCCTAACGCATGCTCTCTTGTGTTTCCTATGTCACGCCTTCCTCTTGCGTGTTCAATCCAATATCCATGTTTACACCATGGAATCTGTATCAGTTTCCATCCCTGGTTTTCTAATTTTTTTTTAACATATGGTACTGATTTTTTTAATTTATTAACCCTTATTGATCTTCTTAGGAAACTCAAAGAATATTTAATAAATTCTTCATACCTGTCCTCTAATAACTTTTTGTATCTTTGTTCAAATTCAGGTTTTATTTTTATCTGGTCTGTGTTTGGTATTGGCTTAATCATTTTTTAAAATGTCTGCAGAAAAAGGCTCAATATGATGCAGGCAATACCTGCAAAAATCATTCTTATGCTGCTCTGGACCATTTTTTGTTCTGAAATCTTTCCAAGAAATGCACCTAAAATTCCAAGAACAATAAATGCAAGAAGCAAAGAGATGATATATGCTAAATTAATGTTTGAGGAAATAAAAAAGAATGGTGTCAAAACAAAAAGCGAAGCTAAAAAGGGGCTTAAGCCGTCAATGATAGAAATAACCATGGTTGCAAAATCCGCAGCTTTTTCTATTTTTGTATTGGAAAGATTTCTTAATGTGACTTTTTCAAGTTCTAAAAGTTCTTTTTTTCTTTCTGCTTTTTCAGTAAAATATGTACCCCAGATTCCGGAAACTCCCATTGCAATGCATGCTCCAAACCCTGTTGTTATTATTGTTCTTGATTCGGTTATGTTTGCAAAATAGCTTCCCATGATAACTCCCATTATTGTAAGAATTCCGTCAAAAGAGTTTTTTGCAAAGACTCTTCTTCCTATCTGTCCGATATCAGCGATCGTATCAAATTCCCTGAATTTTTTCCGGAAATTTTTTAGAATCCGCATTTTAGTTAGGCATCCTGGTGGGTCTGTGCTTCTTCAACTATTTGCCTTCCCGAAGATACTTTGTCGATGCTGTGCACAGATGCGCCAAGATCTTCAATGGTTGCTCTTACCTTAATGTAATCTATGTTTTCACCAAGAATTGTTACTTTAACATTTTCGACTTTACTGTCAATTTCATACACAGAAATATCTACACCATCAATTCCCTTTAGATCACTTATTGTTGAAGATAGCTCCAATATTGATGGATTATGCGGTTTTAATACATCAAGCACAACAAGTCTTAAATTTCCCATTTTATTTTTGTTATGTTAAATCATTTATATAATTTATGGATTTCCTTCGGAAATCCATTGATTCAGGGGTGTGGGGGGAGTATTTGGTGAAGGGGGAGTATTTTCGTATTAATATATTTGTTGACAGAATATTTAATGGTTTAGCTTTTGGATGTGTTGGCAATCGGAGATTGCTGAGCATCATTTCAAATTTTTCAAATTTGTAAGTGTCCCAAATTCATTTTTGAATTTGAGACATCAGAAAAACGAAGTTTTTCCGAGATTTGGGAAACCCAAAGGTTTCTGAGCATCGTTTCAAATTAAAAATTTATAAGTGCCCCAAATTCATTTTATGAATTTGAGACATCAGGAACCTGTACAAAAATAGTCTGTCGGTTCCTGACAAATATCGAATAATCTGATCCAGTTTCATAACCTGTTTTTAACCATGTAGGGTCCCTGTTTTTTATATCCTAGTTTTCTGTAATAGTTTCTTGCTCCGATTCCTGAGATTATTATGATTTTGTTTTTTTTGTTTTTTTTTGCGATCTGTTCTGCTTTTGCAAGTAGTTTTTTCCCGTATCCCTTATGCTGGACTTTTCCTTTTTTTCCAATCGAAACTGCTCTTCCATAAACATGAAGCTCACGGACTATTGCTGTGTCTTTTGTTATTTCAGGTCTTAATTGTCTGTCTGGAAATCTTATTCTTAAAAAGCCTAATATTATGTTATTTTGTTTGTCTTCTGCTGAGATAAAATATTCTTTCCCTTTGCTTGCTTTGTATTTTTTTGTGTATATCTTTATGTTTTTTGGGTTGACTTTCCTGTTTTTGGGTTCCCTGCATCTTATGCATCTGCATTGTATGTTGTTTTTTTCTGTTTCTTTTTTTATGTACTGGCGTAGATTAGTCCTGTCAACACCTGCAGCAATTGTTTTTGTTGGTATGTCTCGTTGTACACGCATTATGCGGATGTACTCCGGGACATGTTTTTTGAATTTTGAGATCAATTTTGTTGCTTGTTTTGTTGTCATTGGTTTGAATTTTTCTTTTTTGTATTTTTCATATAATTCTGTGCCTTCAAGAACCATGGCAGGATATATCTTTAACATGTCGGGTCTAAAATCAGGATTCTTAATTATCTCTTTTAATATTTCCAGGTCTTTTTTTTGTGTTGAGCCCGGAAGACCCGGCATCATGTGGTAATTTATCTTAAACCCCAGATCTTTTAAGGTTCTTGTTGAATCTATAGACTCTTTTACTGAATGACCCCTTTTTATTTTTTTTAAGACTTTATTATCTGTTGTCTGAATCCCAAGCTCAACTCTTGTGCAGCCGTATTCTAAAAGTTGGTTTGCGTGTTTGAGTTTGGCATAATCAGGCCTTGTCTCGATAGTTAAGCCAATGCATCTTATTTTTGAATTTTCGTTTTTTTTTTGTTCTTTTTCTAATCTAGAATCCTTTTTTTGAGCAAGTATCTTTTTTTTTACTCTTGCTGTTCTCTTTTTATTTTTTATATCTCCGGGAAGCTCAAAAAATTCTTTGAATCTGATAAGATCAAGTTCCTGATTTTTATAGAAAAAGTCTGAAAAATCATTTAGTGCCTTGAATGAATATTTTATGAAGTTTTCTTTGTACTCTTTTTTATAGCTTGGAAATGTTCCCCCCATTATTATAAGTTCGACTTTTTCTGGGGTCTGACCAAGAACAATGTATTGTTCCAGCCTGTTAAATATCTGAAGATAGGCATCATAGTTGTTTCTTTTTGCACGCATTGTTGCTGGCTCATGTCCGGTATAGGACTGAGGGATGTCTCCGAAATGGCTGTCAGGACCTCCAGGGCACATTATGCAGGGACCTATTCCTTTTTTTGCATGGGGACAGGGTTTTGGTTCTGTCATTATCGCAATTACTGCAACTCCTGAGCCAGTTCTTGTGGGTTTTGTGATGAGTTTTCTCTTTAAGGATTGATATTCTTTTTTATTGCAGTGCATGAGAATTTCTATGTTTGTGGGGATCTTTTTGAGCCTGTGTTTTTTTGATAGTTTATTTTTAAGCTTGTTTAATTCTGTTTTTGTAATTGGTTTTTTTTTTAGGATTTCTATTATCTCTGAATAGAATGTTTTCATGGTTTATTGGAATCTGGGTTATTTAATAAAGGTTTTTTATGAGTAATAATTATTTTTTTCTTACTTTATAATAGTAAAAAAACGAAAGATTTAAATACTTAAACAATAATTATATATAAGTAGGGATAATTTATATTATAAAAAAAGTGAAACTTCACTTTTTTTATTGGTGCCGGGATG
>WJKI01000035.1 GCA_014729195.1 Candidatus Woesearchaeota archaeon | reverse complement strand
CCACATAACAGCGATTAAGAGGAAATTTCCTGCTGAAATTTCCCAAATTCGCTTCGCGAACTTCTCTTAATCGCGATGTTAAGTTCAATAAAATTTGAGTTCCATTTTCTTTTTTAGAAAAAAAGAAACAAAAAATAGGGGGTTCCTAGTCCTTCGGACATTTTGCCTTTTGCTTTGCAAAAGATATTTTATATTTTTAGAAGAGGGCAGTTTTCCTATTCAAGTTCTTTTAGCTTCTTTGAAACATCATTACCTAATTTTGTTTTCTGATAAATTCTTCCTGTTTTGTCTTTCGGATTAACTACTTCAACAAGTTTTTCTTCTTTCAATTCAGATAATGCCCTTGATACAAGATTAAAGAAAGTATTACTATTCTTGTTATATATTCTCATCATTAATTCGGAAGGCATCATAGGTTTATCTAATGCTTCAAAGACTTTTCGCCTATTCTTTCCTCGTTTTACAAAAGAAACTAAATTAAGCAATGTCATAGCAATTTATAAACAATTTATATATAAGAAACAAATTCAACAATCTATTAGCATTTATCCCGCAAAGATAGAAAACTTTAAATATATCGCTATTTAAATAAATACTATTTGGGGGTTTACACAATGAAAATTACACACACTTTATTGTTATCATCAATTTTATTACTTGTTATTTTTTTATCAGGATGTACTTCTTGTCCTTCATCTTGTGATGATGGGATAAAATGTACAGAAGATTATTGTTCTGCTGAAACTAATTATGAATGTGCTCATAGAGACATAACTCCTTGTGAGGGAAATAACAAATGCGAGCAAGGAGAGTATGGAACTTCTGATTGTCCAGATTGTAACGACAACAATGAATGCACTAAAGATGAAATCAATTTTGAAACTCTTGATTGTGTAAATACTGAGATTGTTCCTTGCGAAGGTAATAATATTTGCGAAGAAAATGAATATGGGAGTGATGATTGTCCTTCATGTGATGATAGCAATAAATGTACAAAAGATTCTATAAATTACGATACTTTAAAGTGTGTCAATGAACCTATCATTCCTTGTTGTGGAAATGGAAAAGCAGAAACTGGAGAAACATGCTCATCGTGTGCAGAGGATGTTAAATGTTCAGTTGGAACTCAATGCTGTTCAGGTTCATGTAAAGACATTTGCACTAAAGATTCTGATTGTGTTTCCGATGATCCTGCTAGAGAAGGAAATTGTGTAAGTCCAAATACTTGCAGTGCAAAATGTGAATATACTTTAGCAACAACTGCAAATATTGAAAGTGGAGAATATAGTGTGCACGGCTTTAAATTTGAAGTTGATTTAGAAGAGTATGGAAACAAAATTGAATATCTTGATAGATCAGGAGATGAACAATATTTAGGAGCTCAAGATGGACAAAAACTCCTAAAATACAGAATAACAGTACAATGTATTGAAGAGGATTGCAATAGTTTCTATTCATCATCTTTCAGTTTGATGGATGATGAAGGAAATGTGTATGAAGCAAAATGCCCTATCAACTGGTTAGGTCAGTGTAACAATCAAGATACAATAGATTCCATGTATGATCCTCTAGAAAATCAAAAGGCAAGCGGAATACTAATATTTTCCATTCCTCAAAATGTTGATGATGTTGGTTTAATCTATAAATTTTCAAGTTACATGGATAAACCAAATAACCTTAAATTCATAACTGAATTGGATTGAGAATGGAGAAATATTTAGTTTATATTAAAGATGGATTAGATAATCCATTTATGCACATCAAACAAAAACCAGATGGAGAATTCTGTTTTAGGTTTCTTAATGTAACTGATGAAAGGTTTGATTTTCATTATACGAGGCACAACAATGAATTTCACACCATCACATATTACAAAGGAATTGAAACTGCAAAGAAAAAAACAGATATAAAAGCAACTAAACCTGTTTCTGATGTTGATAAATTAGAGAGAATAAGAGCGATTATTGTTACTGATTCGACAGCTTCACGAACTCCCACAGAAAAAATAAAAAACTTATCAAGCATAATGAAGATAGACTCATCTCTTTATCCAAAAGGATTAATCAATATGGTTATCTATCTAAATCCTAAGATACCATTGGATGAAGTTGTTAGGATAACTCAACCAACCCAATATATTCAAGATGATTCATTTAATCCGCCCGTATTAATTTTATGCTTTAAACATAGTATAGATTTTCTTAAATTAGGTGTAGATATGATTTAACGGAAAACTGCCCTTTTATTCTTGTTCTTGATGTATCGCATTCGCTCTTTCGATTGAACGGAACCCCCTAGTCCTACGGACATTTACACTCCCTCCGGTCAAATTGATTGGGAACTCAAATTTTACTCTGCGGACGCAGGTTTCCCACACTTTGTATGGGAAACGAACTTAACAGGGCTTAAAGGGTTCGAAACGACCGCTTCGCTATTTTGCCAAGCAAAATTCGTTTCTCTCCCAAATTTTTTGCTATGCAAAAAACTTCCCTTAAGCCCGATGTTAAACTGTGTGCCTTGCATGACCATTTGCTAGGCGGTGCAAATCCGCTTTCCTCAATTGCTTGTATAGAGGAATAGTCCAAGACGGCTCGGAAAGCCCAACATCCTTAAAATTACTGTTTGTAAAAGT
>WJKI01000034.1 GCA_014729195.1 Candidatus Woesearchaeota archaeon | reverse complement strand
ATTATATCACGGCAATGAGTTTTCAATTTCGGCTTTCCTTTTCTGATTTTCTCCAGCAAAATTTTTTGTTCATCTGTAAAGCCTCTTAGCAAAGTTCTACGTTCTCTTGCAGGCAATAAACCAGCAAATTCCTTAATACTCATTCCTTTTATTTCCTCAAACTTTTTTCCTCTAAAAACATATTCTTTTGCCATGTTTATTTCCTCTTACCCGTTTTTTTAGGCCATAATGAACCAACTTTTCTTCCAGGAGGAGCATGTTTTGAAGCTCCCTTGTTTCTTGCTTTTCTTGCTGAACGCGTATTTCCAAATGGATGATCAACCGCATTCATTGCACAAGCACTTGTTCTAGGATATAATTTATTTTTAGATCGCATCTTGTACATCTTAGTGCCTGCTTTAAGCAACGGTTTTTCTTTTCTTCCGCCACCCGCAACAATACCAACAACCGCCCTGCATTCGGCATTGAATTTTTTTTGCTTTTTAGACGGCATAACAACAGTGACTGTTTTTAAAGTTTTGGCAGCAACACGAGCAAACCCCCCTGAAGTCTTGCAAAACTTTCCGCCGTCACCAGGTTGCAATTCAATATTATAAACAGGAGTTCCTTCGGGGATATCTTTTAATGTCAAAATATTTCCAGGACTACATTCTGCTCCAGGACCTGAACTGACATTATCTCCAATCCTGACATTTTCAGGAGCTGCAAACAAAACCATCTGGCCATCGTCATAACAAATTCTCGCCAAAGGAGCGCTATGACCTGCGCAATGAACCAATTCAACAATTTTTCCCTGAACCAATTGCTTATTCACTGGCTTCAGTTTAGTGTCTGCCTTGAATTTAAAACTTGGAGACTTATAAGTAGGAGAACCTTTTCCTCTTGCCTGCGGAATAATTCTTTTTCCCATCTGTTTTAAACCTCTATTTTACAACATGCCAAAAAACTTCGTTTTTTAAGCATTACATTAACCCCATATTGGTTGCAATATCAATTGCAGGACTGTCCTTGGCAAACTGAACATAAGCCCTTTTTTCCCCTTTGGGCGCAATAAACGTATTAACCTTGACAACTTTAACATTAAATGCAGCTTCCACTGCTTTCTTGATATCAGGTTTTTTTGCCTTGGAATTTACTACAAAAATCAACTTATTTTCTGCTTCCATCAGTCGAATTGATTTTTCAGTTGACAAGGGATATTTAATTACAGTATACGGATCCATTTTAACTGAACAAAGCCTCCTTTTCCATTCTATTAACAGCTTTCTCTGTGAATAAAGTCAATCTTCCAGGGACACAACCCGGGGCAAGCAATTTAGCGTTAACATGCTTGATATCGATTACATCAATACCTGCAATATTTCTTGCAGTCTGAAGCAAATCGCATTTTCCAGAAACGACAACCAAAGGACCTTTTGCTTTTTTATAAGGCCTTGCGCGATGCTTTCCTTTTCCAGCTCTTATTTTCTTTTTAGAAGCTCTTTGCAGTTCTTCCTTTAAACCCAAAGCCAGCAAAGCAGCTTTCAAATCTTTTGTTTTGTTAATGGATTCAAACTCTTCACCAATAATAAAAGGATATGCTTCAGGGATTTTATGGCCTCGGTTAATAACCAATTCCTTATTCAAAGTAGAAGCCAAAGCACTTCTGATAGCTTTTCTATTCTCTTTTTTATTCAGTTTTTTGTTCCAAATTTTTTCTGTTTTAGGGGGAAATGCCCTATGTCCCCCTCTTGTATTGGGTGCAAAAGCACCAACCCAATTAAACATGGAACCACTCTGACTCATAACTTTTTTAGGAGTTCTTGTCCTGCTGTGGCCGTAAACCCCTCTGAATCTTCTACGCTTCTTGGAAATATAAACAGCATGTCTTTTTCCTGCTCTTGGATAAGCACCATAAGACTGTCTTTTATTACCTAAAATTGCCTCGACAGCCCTCTTAATAATATCAAGTCTAGAAGGTTCGCTGAATTGAACAGGCATTTTTTTCTTGCCAATTTCTCGGTTATCTCTTGAAAATATTTTCAATTCCATTTTAGTAAACCTTGCTGATTACAGGAACCTCCTTGGGCATTTTAGGATCCGGCCGTTGTGCTTTTGTAAACATAATTAACCTTTTGGCAGGACCCAATACTGAACCTTTGATTATCAAATAAGGATTTTTAACATTACCATATCTTTTGAATCCTGCTTTATTATTAATATTGGAAGGATCATCTCCTATTTGAAGCAACCATTTATTATGTTCTGTTCTTTGATGATATCCTGTCTGACCTGCATGGGCAACAGTCCATGAACGATTATTACCCCATCCGCCCAAGCTGCCAGGTCCTCTCACTGTTTTTTCAGACTTATGAGTTCTAATAGCAACGCCAAATCTTTTAACAGGGCCCTGAACGCCTTTTCCTTTTGTAACTCCTCGCGTATCAAGAATATTCCCTTCTGTTAAAACATCTTTAAGATATAATTCCTTTCCTAATCTTTCCTGGGCAAATTTTATTTTATCATCTTTTTTACCGCCCAAAGCTAATTCGAATAATTCAGGTTTTTTCTTTCCTATTCCTGTAAGTTTAGGCTGTGTAAAAACTAATAATCTTAAATCATCAAAATCTTCTGGTTTTATGTCTGTCAATTTTTTCTTGTTTGTTTTGGGCAAAGGAATTTTTTTGCCCAAATCTTTGTCTAATTTATCCGCATTAATTTGAGAAACAGCACGCAAACCATTTGTGAATTTTTTGTAAAGAATCAGAGAAGCAACTTTTAACGGCGGACATTCAATGATTGTTATCGGCCAAACAATGTCTTCGCCTTTTGTTAGTGAATTAGGCCGATTATCAGTCATCACTGCATGCGCCATGCCCACTTTATATCCTGCAAAGCCAAGAGGTTTATTGTCGTCGCTATGAGGCCAATGTCTAACCCGAGCATAAGTTTTTTTAGCCCTGCGTCTAGGCCAAAACTGCAATGATCCTCTATGCGGACTTCTTTTAGTTGGCATATAATACTACCTACGTGTTGAATACTAAATGATACTGTCTTATTCTACAGCATCTTCACCCCGACAATGCCACCCTACTCGAAGCTTATCAAGAAGTCAGATCAGTTAAAATCCACCTCCGACGTTTGTACTGAAAAGCTTCTGTTTTCAGGCTATAGAAAAAGACATAATCCATACGCAAAAGATGTCTTTTTCTAATAGCAAAATACAACTTTTGACATAATTTACTTGTATTCTGCTATAGTCAGATACATCTGAAAACACTAGTTCCTTTATAAAGGTTACTATAGTGCAGTGAACATCCTGTTAACCTATTTAACATCAGAAGGTTTATCTCTCTTCAATCTTTTTTTAGAGAACGATAATTTCTGCTTTAAAATCGCATAATTAACAGGATTTTTGATTTTCTTGCATAAATTATCAGGAGTACAGATATGCATATCCTGGTAATAAGATTTATTTGCACAATTAGGAGGAAGAACTTTTTTGTTGTGCGTCTTGTGATATCTTAACTGACCAAGAAAATATCCCTCTCTTAACGGCTCCTTGTTTTTCTTGTTCCATTTTTTTAATAACGCTTCAACATCATCATGAGACCAACCGCACGAAGTAAGGAAATTAATCAAAGCAAACACAGAACGTTTTTTACCGTCGTTAATCCCCCTGAGAATTGTCTGAATGCATGGAGGAAAAGAATCTTCAGGAATCGCTGCCTTTGGAGCTTCGTATTCTTTATTGGTTTTAATTTTCTTTTTTTCCTCTTTAATCTTAAAATCAAAAGCCTGCAATAATAATTTCTTAGCCTCATTAGGTTGTATTTTATGGTCGAGGAAAGATAATCTGGGTTTGATATTTTCCGGCCTTGCAGACGCCTTATCAAAAGTAATAATGTCGTCTGGATCAATTGGAATGCTAATTAAGCCGGACTTTTCATTAAAACAATAAGGCATTCGATATAAATGTCTTGAAGCTATTAATACAGTATCAATATCCAACACGGCAAAAGGATCAAAGCGATTATTCTTGATTAAATCCCTTCTTTTCTTGCCGGATTTTTTAATAATCGATTTTAAATCATCAATTGCCAATATTTTTTTAGCTAAAAAAGGCCGGATCATTTCCTGCAGATATAACGCTATTTTTCTGGGCCCCTCCGGAAACCAATCTTTCGAAGGTATATTATGAATTTTCTCAGGAAACGTCTTGAAAGGAACAGCAATATGAAAACCGTGATTACCTGAAAATTTAACTGAAATTGACTTTATTCCGTGATATCTTAATGCATTCACCAAAAGATCTGATGCTAACTTGCTGTATTCCAAGAAAGGACAATCAATATCCAACACCAAATCCCAGCCTTTTCTCAATTGATTTAACTCTTCTTGTTTCAAGCCAGGATTTAACTGCAGAGGATTATACCACAGTTCTTCTGAACAGTGGAATGAAGTTGCCCCTCTTTTAACAAATTCCAAGATGTCTCTTGGATATTTTAGTATATCCGGCCTTTTGCCAAAACCCTTTACTCCATAACTAACTGCAATTTCCTTGTCTGTTGCAGTCTTCAGAATAGCTCTCTGAATATCCTCTCTCTTGTAATATTTCAACAAAGTACTAAGATGAATAGACATACCATACCCCCGAAAGGTATAAATACTTACGAATTTATATACTTTGTCATGATACAAGACATTAATGAATGGCTGGAGAAATTGAAGAAATTTAAAGGAGTAATAATAGTAGAAGGGCCAAAAGACAAGAAAGCACTACAAAACATAGCAGGCATGAAAAAAATATTTGTTCTATCCAAAAAACCACTATATTCTGTAGTCGAGAAAATCGCCTCAGAGACAGATAAAGTAGTGATATTAACTGATTTGGACAGAAAAGGAAAAGAACTATTTGCAAGACTACGCAACCACCTTCAAAAACACGGAATAACAATAGATGATTCATTCAGAGACTTTTTATTCAAGAAAACACACGTAAGCCACATAGAAGGACTTGAAACATACATATCCAAAGTCAGATTAGAAAAATGATAAACCAAATCAAGACAGTCCTGTTATTAGGATTATTGACCGGAGTTATGTTAGGAGCAGGACTATTAATCGGCGGAGACACAGGAGTTTTTGTAGCATTGCTTTTTGCAATAGGATTAAACTTTGGCTCATACTGGTATTCTGATAAATTAATCCTTAAACTGTATAAAGCTAAAGAAGCAAACAAAAAAGAGTATACTAGTTTACATAATATCGTCGAGGAAGTCTCACAATCCGCAAACATTCCAAAACCAAAAGTTTACATAGTGCCTAGTGAAAGTTGTAATGCATTTGCAACTGGACGCTCACCAAAACATGCAGCAGTAGCATGCACAACAGGAATTTTAAAATTGCTAAATACAAATGAATTAAAAGGAGTACTTGCTCATGAAATAGGGCATGTAAAAAATCGAGATACTTTAATTTCTACAATTGCGGCAACAATCGCAGCAGTAATAAGTTATCTTTCGGTGTTTGCGCGGTATTTTGCCTTTTTTGGAAGTCGTGATGAAGGCGGAGCAGGAGCTGGAGAAATAATCGCACTAGCAATATTAACTCCAATAATTGCAATGATAATACAACTTGCAATCTCCCGTTCCCGAGAATATTTGGCAGACTCAACATCTGCAAAACTAACAAAGCAACCACAAGAACTAGCAAATGCACTAGCAAAATTAAAAAACGCATCCAAAAACCATCCAATGAAAATCGGTTCAAAAGCAACCGCTTCACTTTTTATCGTGAATCCATTTTTGGGAGGATTTTCGAGTAT
>WJKI01000033.1 GCA_014729195.1 Candidatus Woesearchaeota archaeon | reverse complement strand
TCAAAAACATCTTTCAATGCTTTAGCAATCTTTGGACCGATGTTGCTGACTTTTTTTAAGTCTTCTTCAGACGCGTTTACTATATTTTTTATTGATTTGAAATGTTTTAACAATTCTTTTGCAGCTGCAGGGCCCACATTAGGCAAAGAAGACACTATATATTCCTGCTGTTCTGCTAAAGTTACTGGTTTTTTATCAGAATGAGGAGAAAAATCTTTATCGCATTTTTCCTGCTCTCTTTTTGCAATAGAAACCAACAAAGCAGCAGTGTCCCTTGAATCTTTTGTCTGAATAATAGGAATACCATAACTAACTGCTATTGTGGCTAACATTCCTCTAATAGCATTAGGATGAACATTACGAACAGTAAACAAATTTTCTTCACCTTCAATAATAATCATGGGCCGTTCAAATTTTTGCTTTAGAACTCTTAATTGAGATAATAACCTGCCGTCAACAATAGAACCAACAAAATCAGAAACAGTCTTTAACTCAACACCAACACGAGAAGACAAAATATAATCAGCACTATCTAAAACCTCAAGATTAATTGTAACATTATTCTCGCACAATTCTTTAACAACATGATTTCCCTTCTCCCTGAAATCAGCAAAAATCTTGATTTCCTGCCTGCAATCAATAAAATTATTCAAAGTACGCGGTTGTTTTTCCAATTTTTTATCCAAACTATTTTTCAAAGTTTCCAAAACACGATACATCCTTTTTTCCTTATGATGCGCAGACCACCTATACCCCTCATCCCTTGTGTTCTTAGCCATCAAAACTATAACTCTGCCTTTTTCCTGCCTGCCTGTTCTCCCTCTTCTCTGAATCTGCCTTATGGCAGAAGGAATAGGTTCATAAAAAACAACCAAATCGACACGAGGAATATCTAAACCCTCCTCTGCAACAGAAGTGGCAATCAAAATATTAAAAAAACCATCTCTAAACTTTTGAATTGTTTCAATCTGCTTTTTCTGAGACAAACCAGTTCCGCTTTTTTTTGCCTGACCAACAAAAACAGCAGGCAAAACACCCGGAATCTGCTCTAATTCCTTTTTAATCCTGACAGCAGTATCCCTGAACTGAGTAAACAAAATAATCTTATCAGAACCTTTTTCATCAACCTCTTTTTGAATCAATTCTTTTAATGCATCAAGCTTAGGATGCTCAACCCGATTAGTATATAACTTTTCTGCCTTAACAAAAACAGACTTAAAATGCAAATCAGCAACCAAATTCTTAATAGCTTTTGTCTTAGAACTCTTAGCTTCTTTGACAAGCTTGTTTAAATAAGCATACAACTGCGTAATTCCCTGCGATTCTAGCAATTCTAATGCGTGCTGAGTCTTCATAACTTCAGCCATCAAAGAAACAGACTTTAAAACAGAAAAATCCCTATCACCAGAAGCCATCATTCCATGCAGTCTTGATTGCAAAGCTAGAAATTCCCTCTTATTAATCATTATTCCTTTTTTAATAAAACCAAAATTCTGAATCTCCCTTAGTTTTGATTTGATACAGTTCTCCAAAAACTGTTTAATCTGCAAAAACTCAGCAGGCAAATCAACCTTTACGAATTTCATATCAATATCCTGAATATACGGCTTAACATCAGGATCAGAATCAGTCCTAATCTCAATAGATTCAATGAAAAGATTCTTGCAAACCTCTTCAACTTTCTCCAAATCACTGCCAGGAGAAGCGGTTAGTGCTAAAATTTTAGGAAAATTCGCTTTTTTATTGAATTGTTTAGCTAAAAACACATAATCATAGTCTCCTACTGCTCTATGTGCTTCATCAAACACTACTAAAGAAACTGTTTTTAAATCAATTCTATTAGATACTACATCATTCACCAGTCCCTGGGGAGTTGAAAAGACTAATTGAGCATCTTTCCATAATGTTTCTCTTTTTTTAGGAGGAACCGCACCTGTAAACAATACTGAAGTAGCATCCTCGAAATGTTTTTCAAAAGACTTTAAGTGCTGTTCTGCCAAAGGTTTAGTAGGAGCCAAGAAAATAATCTTTGAATTGGGAAACTGCTTTAATCTTTGAAAGGCCAACATCATAGCAACTGCAGTCTTGCCCATGCCTGTTGGAAGCACAACCAAAGTATTCTTTTCAACACAAGTATGTAAAATAGTTTCCTGGTATAATCTCGGTTCAAAATCCTTAAACATGACTAAAAAGGCAGAAGAAATCATTTAAATATGTTACGCGTAAATGGCCAGTGGTATCAAGTCCACTTCCTTTCAAAAAACCAGTAAAAAACAAACCAAGCAATAATACCCGTTAAAAGCCCTAAAAAAGCAGCCATCAAAAAACCAGAACTTAAAAAAACAAAGAATCCAATAAGGAAACCTGCCAGGAAAGCAAAATAAAGTCTAGAACCAAGCATCATCAATAAACCATCTGAATGAGGCCAAGGAATCATATTAAAGAAAACAAACACAATACTAAAAGAAATCATTCGATATAAAAAAGAATCAGGAACAACAGTAAATAATTTCAACACGCCAATCAACAAAAGAACAGCAACATTACCAAAAACAGCAATCAAACCCTGCTGTTTGACATTCAAACCATAACGTTGCCAACCAATCCTCTGATACTCCCGCATCTTAACATTAAAAACACTGCCGATATAAAACATCAAATTACCATTAGAGAAAACCACAAATAATAATGACAAAATCAAGCCAGGCCACCAAGTTTTATGAACAGGTTCATACCCAAATAAAATAGCCATAATTCTCTGAACAAAATGATGCAATAAAACCACAACCGCAACCAAAACAAAAGCAATAACCAAGTTATTAAAACCTTCAAAAGCATTAAAGGAATCAACACCCCACATATTAAAAGAGAATATAAACGCAAATACCAAAACAAGAATAACGACGTTCAAAACCTCTTTTTTATCAAACCACAAAAACCGCGAACAACGGTCCTTGAATTCAATCCAGTTCATTATAAAGAGAAATAATATTTAGAGTATAAAAACTTAACCCCTGATTTCCTGCTTGAATAACTTCATAATCGCTTCTTCATGGCCCGCACCGACAACAGCCACAATCTTAGCATCAGAAAACTGCAAACGAATATCAGCCAAATTACGAGCCATAACCTTATTCCTGTCAACAACCAAAACCTTGTAAATATTAGGATAACGCTTCTTCACCTGCTTCATAAGCTTATTAATCACTTTAGCACTGGGAACAGTAGACAAATCAAAATCAATAACAGGTTTACGAAAAATCAAAGCTTTAAACAAATCAACAAAAAAGTTCCACTTTTCCCTCCAAGTCAAAGCATCAGAAAATTTTCTCAAAGTAACTTCAATATCCTGATCAATCAAAGCAACACGAGCCTTAATCTTTCTGGCAACCTTAAAAGCAGACAACATCTCAGAACCCGGAGAAACACCCACCTTAGAACCCAGCTTTTTCTCAACATAGGCCCCAATCAATGAAAACAAATAACCTTTAATTCCTATTCTTTTAATATCCGCCCATTTAAGCTTAGAACGCCTTTTCTTAGAAATCAAGGCAGCCAATCGCTTCTCATCAAGTTCCAAAGCCACAATATCCGGCTCCTCAGACAAAATAACCTTTTTAACCTCATCCAAGCTCTCAGAAGCAATATGAGACGTGCCTATTAAAATCAGGTTTTTATACCGCATCAAAACACCAATATAAATACCTTATAAAAAGGTTTCTTATAAAAAGCACTATGCCTTCTGGAGTATCAAAAAGTTTATATATACTATAACATTCTGAAATACTATAATATTCATAAGGAGGGATTAACTATGCTTAAAATGAAACACATAACTGAATCATTTGACATGAAAGTATTCACAGACGAAGGAGACTATTTTGGAGACATAGAAGAAGCAATGCTCACGCAAACAAAAGTATATGGATGGAGAATAAAAGCAACCAAAAACTCCTTCCTGAACAAAGTATTAGGCACAGCAAAAGGAGTTATAGTGCCTCACCAACTTGTAAAGGCAATAGGCGACATAATGATAATATCAAAATCCGCAGTGCCAAGCTATGGCGGAGAAGAAGAAGCACCTGCAAAAGAAGAATAATCACTTTTTAACATTTCTTGTATCATAGAAAAATTTAAATAAACTGGACTCTCTTTCTAAAACAAGGGGTAAAATGCGCTGTACAAAGCACAAAAAAGAATTTATAAGCACCTGCAATTGGTGCGGAAAACGCGTCTGTCCGCTGTGCATAGCCAAAAAAGAAGGAAAGAAAGTATATTGTGAAAAATGCGCCACACAATTAGCAGGATTTAAGCGAATCAAACTGCCAAAAGTAGACAAAAAACCCCCTGAACAGGAAACAACAGTGCAAAAACAAGTAGAATCATCAAAAAAGAAATTAGTTCTAGATGATGATGGATATCTTGTGATAGAACAGTAAGGTGATATTATGGATGTAGAAAAACTCAGAAAAATAAACCAGCTAAGCAAAGAATTAAAAAAACACGGAATGGCAATGGAAAATGCAATAGAACAAGCAAGTGAATCAACGCAAGAAAAAGAAGTAAATGAGTTTCTAAAGAAATCCAAAGAAGAAATGCAGTCAACTAAAAATCCCTCATCAACAGAACAATATATACTAATGCTGGAAAGAAACAACAGAAAAATAATGGAAGAAGTACAAACAGTAAAAAAAGAAGTAACAAAAATAATGAGCGAATTCACAGACATAAAAAAACAACTCGAGAAAAAACCTGCTGTCAAAGAACAATCAGAAATAAATGAAAAACCAAAACAAAAAACAAAAGAAAAACAATCACAATTAAAGTCAAAGAAAAAGAATGAAAAACAAGGCGAAATCAATCCAGAAGACGTATCAATAGAAAAAATGTTCTATTTTGGCAAAAAATGAACATTTCTTTCTAATTTATTAATTTCTTCTGCCCTTTCTGAATACAATATCAAAGCATGTTCTCTCAAGGAGCCGATGAAATTACCCAAACAGCTAAAAGATTCGCAAAAGTCAGCATATTTCAAAGAGTAATGCTCTTTTTCATCACAACTCAAACCAGAATCAACATCGTACCGATATTTATTCAATAACTTATCAGCATCATGAATTTGTGAGATACCGAATTCTTCAGGATGCTCAAAAATATAACTCCCCGCCTCCAAAGCAAAAGGACCTTTATGAACGCAATGAATTACGTCTTTATTATTGTAAACAAAATTTAAAGTATCCTTTAATTCTTCCAAATTCTCAGTAGGAAAACCAAAAATCAAAAAAACGTGATTTTTAATACCCGCTCTTGCACAATCTTGCAATACTTTTTGGATATCTTCAACATTAGTTCCCTTGTTAATCAAATCCAAAACCCTCTGATTACCGGATTCAACACCCCATAACATCATCCTGCAACCAGAATTATACATTTTCTTAAAAATATCATAAGTGAATTCTTTAGTTGGCTTAGCCATCCCAATATAATTAATATCCAATCCTTGCTCATTAATTCCCTCAGCAACCTGTTCAAATCTGGAGGCGGAAATCATCTCATCAACAAAATTAAAATAACTAACACCTGTTGCTTTATGAAATTTTAACTCGTCAATTACTCTCTGAATGGATCTCTGCCTATAACCCAAGAAATTTTTATGGTGTGTGCAAAAAGCACACTTGCGCCAATAACACCCTCTTGAGGTCAAAATCGGCAAAACCGGCTTAGGAGTAAAATATTCCCGGGGATTAAGCCAGGAATAATCCGGAAAAGGAATCTCATCCAAATTATCAATCAGTTTAGGCGCGTTAATTTTAAGCTCATTATCCTTAACATAAATCAAACCAGGAACATTATCCAATTCCTTTTTCTCTTTTATTGCCTTAATCAACTCTGTGAAACTGTTCTCACCTTCACCAGTGATTAAATAATCCATCATCAAAGGAACAAACTTTTTCTCAGGATTGGTTGAAAAAAAACTTCCACCAAAAACAACCTTAATATTCCTTTGTTTTAAAATCAAACCCAAGATTAATGCCAAATGCCACTGTAAATCATGATTAACACTAAAACCAACAACATCAGGTTTTTGCTTAACAATAATCTGTCCAAGCCTTTTAATCAAATTATTCATCTTCCTCTGACCATTAAGCATTTCCTTAAAAAAAGAGACATACTTGGCATAAATGTTATTCAAAACCGGCAAAAAATTTTTGTGATGTTTTTTTGCTTCTTCCAAATCAAAATTCACATTTCTGTTTTCCTTAAAAAATTTGAAAGCCTCTACAAAATCCTCTGCTTCAGGCTTAGATTCATAATGCCGCAAAACAATATCATGAAAAGTCTGATTCAAATCCAAACAATCAATTTTAACATCCTTGACATGCTTTTCAGCATATGCCTTTAAATAAGAAATACCCACAGGAATACAAAAAGGTTTAACAAAAGGAGGAAAGACAAGAACTGCTTTAGTCATTATCCACTCTTGGTGCAAGGATAAAACTCAACAAAAGTTTATCCACGACCTTATACTCCAACTTTAAAGGATAATCCTGATTAAAATTAATAGAAACAAAATCAGACAACTTGCTTCCATTCATCATCTTTTTTAAGTATTCGATTGAGTACTTTGCCTTTATTTTCGCCTTGGTTTCTGAACTGATTTGAGTATCATCATCAGCACCAACTTCAATATGCGCCTTGGACAAATCACCCTCAGCACTAATATTTAATTTATCAGGCTCAGCAGACAAAGTAATAGCCTCTGCAACAATATCTGCATCATCAATAGCATCATTCAAAGTACTCGCCCGCGTAGTAATAGAAACAGGAAAAGTCAAGTTAGGAATCCTCTGCTCTTTTTCCTCAATATCAATAATAGGAATACTAAAAGTCCTAGTAGAACCAGATTTCAGCTGAACCTTTAATTTATTATCATTGGTTAATTCCAAACTCAAAATATCACTTGCCTTAGCTCTTCGTAAAATTTGTTTCAAATTAGCAAGATTAATTGCAATCTCTGTTTCCTTTTCAACCTGATATTCTGAAAAACAACTTGATAATAACTTAAAGATAACCATGGCAACATTAGCAGGATCCATAGCAATTAATTCCAAGCCATCCTGATTAATCTTAAATCTAGCTTCATGAACCAATTCTGAAATAACCGCAATACTATCCTTTAAATAAGTTGCATCAGCTAAAACTAACTTCATGTATTATCCCCTCTAGAATAGTGAAATCGCTTTCCTATTTATATATTTTATTGTTCTACAGAATCAGCTTTTCCCCATTCTTAAAAGGATGAATAAACTTTCTTGAATAACCCATTTCCCTGGCCAACTCAACAAAAGCATCAACACCCTTATTCTCAGCATGAGCCGGAATAACATGCTTTGGACTAGTCATCCTTAACAAATCCCTAATATCTTCATAACCCCCATGACCAGAAACATGAATATCCTTAAAAATCCGCACACCCATACCCTTTAAATCCTTTTCCAGCACAGCTCTCAACTCCTCATTAATAGATGTAGGAATGGTCTTACAGGAAAAAACAACATGATCTTCAGTAGAAAAATGAAACGGAAAAACCCGTTTAGACATCTTTGACAAAACAGACTTGGGCTCGCCCTGATGACCAGTAGCGATAATCAAAAACTTATGCGCACCCTTTTTCTCAATCTGAGTCAATTTTCTTTTAATATGCTTGGCAAAACTGCAAATCTCACCCTCCTTGGCCAAATCAATAACCTTGGCATCCTTTGCAGCAGTTATGTATTTTGATAACGACCTTCCCAGAAAAACAACCTTTCTATTCAATTGTTTTGCATACTGGGCAATAGATTTTAATCTTGCAATATGAGAAGAAAAAGTAGAAACAATAACAGCATGACCCCTAGAATGAACACCCAACAAAACATCCTTTAACATTTCTTTTGCAACTAATTCAGAAGGAGTTTTGATTCTCCTGTCGCAATACAAAGAATCAATAATAGCAACCAAAACACCCTTCTTGCCAGCATTCTGCAAAGCATCATAGTTAGGCTTTCTTCCCAAGGTAGGATTATTATCCAATTTAAAATCATTGCAATACAAAACAATTCCATACTTAGTATGCAAAGCAATCATAACAGTCTGCGGTGTCGAGTGAGTCATGTTAATAAACTCAATTTTCAAATTTTTAGTTAGCTTTAATTCAGCATTAGGATTTAAAATTTTAATTTGATTCCTTATTTTGATTTTTTCATCTTTCAGAATTCTTCTCAACACATTTGCAGTAAAAGGAGTGCAAATAACAGGACAATTATACTTACTAGACATGTAAGGAATAGCACCAACATGATCCAAATGAGCATGAGAAGGAATAATCGCCTTGACCATCTTAGTCCAATCATTTATTATTTCATCATTAGGAATAGCCTCAACTTTCATCAAAGCTTTTTTGCCCAACTTAACAACATTTTCTCCCTCTTCTTCAGTAAACCGAATATAATTAGGAAGATGCAAGCCCATATCAAATATAACAACTTCATCATCCACCCGCACAGCAGTCATATTCTTGCCAACTTCACCATAACCACCGATTGTTCTAATTTCGATCATACCACTAATTTTACAGAATTAGTATAAAAAGGTTTTTATGCGGAATCATTCAACCATAATATCTATCTCTTCACTTATGGTGTCTCTTGAATAAGAAACATTCACAAGAATATCCAATGGTGGATTTCTGGGAAATAATTCGAGAAAATTCTTTTTTACTTCCTCAAAAAGACGAGCATATTTTTGTTTAAAAAGACATAAAGAAAATGCACGTTCTCTTTCGCCCACAAAATAAGCACCCATCATAACAGGAAATCCTAGTGCTAGTTCACTATGTAAATAATCCGGGTTGAAAAAATCAGGAAAATAACCAGGGTGTGAGCGCATTATTCCAATAACACTTTCACTAGTTCGGATTTCTGGTTTTCTAAGAGTATCTTCTACTAAATTATCTAATTCTGAAGACAGTGAATCCAAAAGAGAATTTAACTCATCAGGAGATGTTGATATTAATAATTGTTCAAAATGATACACTCCGAAAGGTCCAATAGGTTTAGGTAATTTACCTTTTATTTTTCTCATTTGAATTTAAAAAATGCAGGCGGCAGGATTCGAACCTGCGTAGGCACTAAGCCAACAGATATCTCACCAATTCCTATGAATTGGAAGAC
>WJKI01000032.1 GCA_014729195.1 Candidatus Woesearchaeota archaeon | reverse complement strand
CACACATCAAACAATACATACAAAGCAAACATACCACACCTTGCTACAGGAAACCACACATATAAATGGCACGCAAACTATACTAATTCATTATTTAACACATCACAAAATTACAATCTGGAAATTAAAAAAGCACAGCACAACCTGACACTAAACATGCCAAGCAATGTTTCATACGGAACAAACATAACCATCAGCTGCACTTCAAACACAAACCAATCAGGACTGCCAGTAATAATATTCAACGGATTCCCTGTCACAAACCCGCATAATGCAGGAGTGCTAAATGCAGGAACATATAACACCACCTGCATAGGAGGAAATTCTGAAAATTACACATTAACCAGAAAATCCAAGATATTAAACATAACTAAACTTCCAGTAACAGTCAATATCCACACACCAACAACAATAACCTATGGAAGCATAACCAATGCAAGCTGTACAAGCAGCATCAACCTGACACCATTCCTAATAATAAATGGAACAATACAACCCACACAACCAGACACAACAATAAGACCTGCAGGACATTACAACTACACATGCAATTATCCCGGCTCAATAAATTATCTTCCAGCCAGCACAACACAATTCGTGACCATTGAAAAAGCAGCACCACTTCTTAATCTAACACTAAACAGAACACACGCAAACATGTATATCCCAATAAACAGCACAGTCATAATACAAACCGCAGTGAACATACCCGGGGCTGTGCTCGAATTATATATAAACGCAAGCCAGGTAAACTCCAGCACAACACCAATAACAAATAATTATTATTTCACAACATCAGGATGGCATAACATAACAGCACTATTCACAGGCAATCAAAACTACACCACATCTCAAATAACAAGATATGTAGCAGTTGCAGTAGCACTCCAAAAAACCAACTGGAACCATCCAACAGGAAGCCACTTTAACCAGACCAACTTCACACTAAGCTTTGACACAAATATTAACACAAGCTGCAGATGGTCAACAAATGACATCTCTTATGATTCAATGACAACAGATTTCACAACAACAGGACAAACAAACCACAACACGCAAATAACAGGATTAACACTAGGCAACAATAACATATACGTATCATGCATCAATGAAACCACACTAACAAATACTGACTTGCAATATACTTTAGATAACATAATAGAACGATCTTTTCTAATCAACGGAGCAACAGCAACAAATTCAACAATATATTCAACAACAGCAGACAACAGCGCTCTAACAAGAGTAAATGCAAACTCAACAATAATAAATATTTCAACACTGACAGACGTAAGCGCACTAAACTCAAACATCTATAATTCACAACTAACAAACTGCACTGTAATCAATTCAACAGTACGAGATAAAATCGGAAACAACTGCTACATAACCAATTCAGTAGTTGATCCAAGCGATGTAACAAATTCAACAGTCAATTCAAGCACAATAATGAATTCCAATGCAACAAACTCATACGTGGATAACTCAACAATAACAAACTCAAATATTGACAAGTCAACAATAATAAAATCAACACTCTTAAACGTGACAGCAACAGGAACAACACTAACAAACACCAACTTGCAAAATGTCATACTAGTTAATGCAGTAATAACCGGCAACATAATAACAAACGGAACAATAACACAAGGTAATACAACCTATAACGCTTCTATTAATGGAACTGCCAATTTATCACAACTGATTAATCTACCCCCAATAGCAGTAATTACTGCAAACCCCACATCAACTTCACCAGGAACAAGCATATCATTTGACGCAAGCTCTTCAACAGATCCGAATACAGGACAGCAAGGCCCATATAACAGCACTAACATGACATACTATTGGGACTTTGGAGAAGGAAACACTTCCACAGGAATTTCAACAAATCACATTTATAACACAGACGGAACATACATTGCAACACTAACAGTAACAGACGCATACGGACTAAATGACACAGACACTCAAACAATAACAATCAACACACCAAGCAGTCCACCACCTGCAGGACCCTCTGGCGGAGGCGGAGGTGGCGGCGGAGGTGGCGGAGGCTACCTTATCCCAAGAACATACACATATGACCTAGACAGCGGAATGCACTTCCAAAAAAGCATAACTCCGGCAGACACAATACTAATAAGCTACAAAGGAAAAAATCACACATTCAAACTCGCAAGCATGACAAGACAAGACGCAACAATATTCATAAACAAAAATGCAGTAAGAATGATAAACAACCAATTACTAAAATATGATTTAGACAATGACCACTATTATGACATGGAAATTGCACTCTTAAATAATTATCAAATAAGAGCAGAATTCAGAATGAGACCAGTACAGGAACTAGTGCCAGGATACAGTCCATTCGAAGCAACAAGCTTACCTCCTGTAAAAACACCAACAAAAGAAACAACAACTGTTGAAACAAATACTTCAGAACCAGAACAAACAGAAACAACCACAGAAACACAAGAAAAAACACACAAACCAGGAGTATTATCCAAGTTCTGGACAAAATTCAAAAACTTAGGAAGTTCAGTCACAGGAGCTGTAGTCGGATTATCAGAAAATGAAGAAGTCGGCGGAACAACAGGAATAATTATCTTATTAGCAGTTGTCGTGTTTGGAGTGTTTTTGTATTGGTTATATAATGAATGGTTTTGAAAATTTCGTGAATGGAGATATTCAGTTCCCACAGCGACATTTGAACCCGTATGACACAGGGTTGTGTCACCTCATTCTAACCCAGGTATCTTTCTTTTTATCTCTTTCCTGACAAACACTAAATCCTTATCTTTTTTTTCAGAAAAATTAATATATTCTGAATCTAATATCACTAATATGGGAATAACCCAAGAATTACTGGAAAAAGTATTTAGTTCTCTGGACATTAGAAAATATAAAGAAAGACCCTGGTTAAAAAGAGATTATGAAGAAAAAATGTTTATCATGCCCATAGATTACATTGTAAGACATTTAGATACATATGATAAAATGAAAGTGTTTGGTTCAGAAAGCAGATGGCAGGAAAGAAAAAAGAACCAAGTAAGAAAAGAACTTGAAAAAGGAAAAAATCCAGATAGGTTTGCACCTGTTTCATTAACACTCCATGCCAGAAAACATGAATTCAGAGTCAGAAACGGAATATCCAGAATAGCAGTATTCAAAGAAAAGAAAATTCCCTTAATAAAAGCTGTTGTCTTAGTAGACGAATGGTAAACAAGAGGTGAAAAATGAGCAAACCAAAAAAATATTCAAAAATAAATTTCAAACCGCCAAAAGAAGTAAGAAACGCAGCAAAACGTGGACTCGAACTAAGAAAAAAATTCGGCAGAGGAGGACTCACCTCCAAAATCGCAGGAAAACTCGGAATCGGCTCAGGAATAGTAAGAGCAACAAACCTTGCCAAAGGAGACAAATTATCACCGTCTACTGTAAAAAGAATGTATAATTATTTCAACAGACACCAAAAAGACAAAAGACCCGGATGGAGCAATCCCTCTAACCCATCAAACGGATACATTGCCTGGCTATTATGGGGCGGAGATCCGGGAAGAAGATGGGCGACAAAAATAGTAAAACAAATGAGGAAAGCAGATGAAAAAAGCAAAAAAAAGAAGTAAAAAAACAATAGCCAAAAAGAAAAACCCGAAAATCTGGGAAAAAGCAAAAAAGAAAACAGGATGCGGCCAAGGAAAAAGACATTCTGCAAGAGCATGCCAGCTGGCAGTCAAAATCTACAAAAAATTGGGCGGAAAATACAAAGGAAAAAAGAAAAAGAGCAATAGTCTCACAAAATGGACAAAAGAAGACTGGGGATATGTAGGCAAAAAAAAGAAATCAAGATATCTTCCCGCAAAAGTCAGAAAATCATTAACCCGCGGAGAAAAAGCAGCAACAACCAGAAAAAAAAATAAAGCAACCAAGAAAGGCAAAAAATATGCACCTTATTCAAAAAAAATAAAGAAAAAAGTAAGAAAAGCAACCAAATAATCTAAGAACAATCCATCTTGTCCCAGGCAATTTTAATGCAAGTCTTATCTGCGCAATGCACCTTATCATTACAATCATTATCAACATACCATTTGCCATTATTCTCAACGCAAATAGTATACTTGTGATTATACTCGCACCCGCTTTTACTGCTATACCCTTCTGTGCAGGATTCAATTGTTTCTTCACCCTTAACCTGACAAAGAGGAGCATTAGAACTCAAAGGAGCACCAATAGGAACCTCCTGCCTAATAAGCTTCTTGGCAGCATTAGAAGTATCTGCAGGAAGAAAAGCATCAACAGGAGCCATGCCAGTATTGATTTCACTAAACCTAATCAAAACAAGCATAGTCATAACAGTAATAGCGATAACAGAAAGAACAGCAACCGTAACAAACTCTTTTTGATTCATTGATTCACCTCGTTGATATTATAACTAAGATATTATATAAATGTTACTAAATATTGCGGATACGCTTTTTAACTAATAAGACAAAAAAACCCTAACCTTTATATAGTAACTAAAACTAACATATATTATTAAAGTATTACACTGATGAGAGAGCACTTGATCATTAACTGAACATTTTGCTTTTTCTGGATTATAGTGCTAATATTGGAGCAAAACAAAAGATGAAATTATTTAGAAATTTTGGCTTAAGCCATAACCTGTTCAACAGTATTGAACAATTAGGATTTACACAGCCAACACAAATACAAGAAAAATCAATTCCCCACATAATAGAAGGAAAAGACGTGATGGGCGAATCTGCAACAGGATCAGGCAAAACACTGGCTTTTGGATGCGGAATAGTTGAACATGTAACTCCCAATAATGGGCTGCAAGCATTAATACTAACACCAACAAGAGAACTAGCAGATCAAGTAAAAGATGTTCTCAAAAAACTATCTTATAACAAACAATTGAAAATAATCAGCATATACGGCGGAGTATCAATGGGCCCGCAAATAACCGGGCTGCGCAAAGCAGACGTTGTAGTAGCAACCCCTGGAAGACTATTAGACCATTTACAAAGAAAAACAATCAATACTACCCGGATAAAGGTACTGGTATTAGATGAAGCAGACAGAATGTTTGACATGGGATTTATAGAAGACGTTGAAAAAATAATTCGAGTATGCCCCAAAAAAAGACAAACCTTGTTCTTTTCTGCAACAATATCATCCCGAGTAAAACAATTAGCCAATAAACACATGGCTAAGCCTGTTGAAGTATGGGCAAAAAAACAAGTAGACCCATCTAAACTAACTCAAATATACTATAACGTTTCCAGAAATGCCAAATTATCTCTCTTAACACATTTATTGTTAAACGAGAGAACAGGACTGGTAATGGTATTCTGCAATTCAAGAAAAAACACAGAATTTGTAGCTAAAAACCTGAAAGCAAACGGAATCAGTGCAATAGCAATCCACGGCGGACTAACCCAAAACAAAAGAACAAAAACAATTGAACTTTTTAACAACGCCAAAATTGGCGTATTGGTATGCACTGATGTTGCTGCAAGAGGATTAGATATAGCAGAAGTATCCCACGTATATAACTATGAAATACCAAAAGATCCTAAGGATTATGTTCACAGAATCGGAAGAACTGCCCGAGCCGGAGAAGAAGGCAGAGTAGTCAACCTATTATCAGATTATGACCATGATAATTTCACAAGAGTGTTACAGGAATACAGAACATTCAATATAAACAATGTTAAAATGCCTAAAATAGGCAGAATCAAGATTATTGGAGCAAATACGCTCAAAAGACGACCAAAAAGGAAAGCTTTTTTAAGTAAGAGGTTTTCTAATAAGCATCGTGCCTATGCACGATAGAATTAAGTAAGGAAAGTAAAAAATGAAAGTGTCGAAAACTGCGTTTTCGGACTTCCATTTTTAAAAGTAAGTGAGGTAAAGTAAAAAATGAAAGGAACAGTAAAGTTTTTTAACACTGGCAAAGGATTTGGATTCATTGCCGGTGAAGACGGCAAAGAGTACTTTGTGCATCTGACTGCAATAGCAGACGGAAGCAGACTTCGTGAAAACGATGCAGTAACCTTTGACGTTGAGCAGGGAGACAGAGGTCCTAAGGCAGTTAATGTTAAACTGGACAAAGGAACTGAAGAAGAATCTCCTGCTGAGGAAGCAACTGAAGCACCAGCTGAAGAAGCGCCTGCTGAAGAAGCACCTCAAGAAGAACAAGCTGAAACACAAGAAAACTGAAAGTTTTCTGTGCCCATCGACCAACGGTCTCTGGGAACAACCAGCTGAGTAAGTAACAAGAAAGTTGTTATTTAGAGTTTATTTTTGTTTTTTTAAATTCTTTTTTTAAAAATATTTATACTTGGAGGTTCAAGATTATATTATGATATCTATTAAGCAACATCTTGATATTATTGCAACAGAGGCTGCAGAAGAAATTGTTTATTTTAAAAAATAAATTATTTGGATATGAATAATTATTTCTTCATAAAGCTTTTTAGATCAGTTCATAACCCCATCATTTCATCAATTCTTTCAGCAGCATTTTCCAATTCTTCATAAGCTTTTTCTGCATCTCTTTTGAGGTCTTCTATAAGTTCTTTTAGCCTTGGTTCCCTCAGAATATATTTTGTCCGGACCTGGGAAACCATTCCTCTCTCGACTAAATTATTGATATGATGAACAACAGTACCTCGACTTAAGTTAAGATTAGAAGCAATTTCATCAGAAGATAAAGGATGTTTTAACTTAGCAGCTTTTAACAATTCCAAGAAAACTCTAAAACAGGACTTATCGCGGTCACGTAAATTAAACAACCCCAAGGAGTTGCCAAACCATTGCAACTCCTCATTAAGGGTCGTTCTTGAAGGCTTTCTGATTCTAATAATGGTAATACGTTCTTCGAACATGCTTAATAAATTAAACCTCGATTCAAGAATCGAGATTCTTCCTCCTTTTGTTGATTTAATTTCTTGGCAGCCATTTCTCTTTGAAAAATGGCTTTTCAACCAAAGTAGCTTGGTGTTTCTGTTGAATCTTCTGTTGCTTCAATCTGTTTTTTATGCTTTTTTTCAGCAGTTGCCAGGGCCTTAGGTTTTTTTATCTTGCCAAACTCCTCTTCATATTTCTTAATGACATTGCTCAGTACCTGCAAAATCATCTTAGTATGCCATGGTTCTACCAAAACCAGGTTATGCTCAAGTAAAAATGACGCCTGCTTAGATCTTGGATCTGTCCTTGGAGTAATACTCTTAAAGTCAAGACTAAACTGAGTAGGTGTGAAATTTGCACTCATCTCATGAGCAAAAAACACATTGCCTTCTTTTATTTGAATATTAACTTTTTGTTGTTCTGTCATTAAATTCACCTCATATTAAGGCATAAAATCATCCAATATATATAAAACTTTCGGCCAAAATTCCATAAACTTTAAATACTAGTAGTGTTTTACCCCTTCTTAGTTGACTTAAGGTCAACCAATGTGGGTGAGTAAATGGCAGATAAAAAAGAAAAAAAACCTAAAAAAGAAGACCCAAAGGATACCCAAATAAAAGAACTAACAAATGACCTGAAACGAGTACAAGCAGATTTTTCAAACTACTGCAAACGAGCAGACAAGGACAAGCAGGAATTCATTGAATACGCATCTGCAAATTTCATCTGCAAATTATTGCCGATAATTGATGAACTTGAAATTGCACTAAAGAACATCAAAAATCCTGAAGACAAGAAAGGAATTCAAATGGTATATGACAAAGTCAAAAAATTACTGACAGAAGAGGGTGTAAAAGAAATAACCTGTGAAGGAAAACAATTCGATCCTTACAAACACGAAGCAATGATATTTGAAGAATCAAAAAACGAAGGAGAAATTCTAGAAGAACTGCAAAAAGGATATGAAATGAAAGGAAAAATATTACGATACTCAAAAGTAAAAGTTTCAAAAGGGCTTTCTGATAAAGAAAAAAAGAATTCTGAAAAGAATTCTTTGGAGGGAGAACAAAATGAGCAAAATAATAGGAATTGATTTAGGAACATCAAACTCTGCAGCAGCCGTAATGGAGGCAGGCAGACCAAAAATAGTACCATCAGCAGAGGGAGCTTCACTCTATGGAAAAGCATTCCCATCTGTAGTAGCATTTACAAAAGACGGACAAGTACTTGTTGGAGAACCTGCAAGAAGACAGGCAGTCAGCAATCCAAAAGGAACAGTAATGGCTGCAAAAAGAAAAATGGGAACCACATTCAAATACGAAGTAAATGGAAAAGAATACACACCGCAACAAATATCTGCATTTATACTGCAAAAAATCAAAAAAGACGCAGAGTCATTTTTAGGAGAGCCAATCTCCAAAGCAGTAATCACAGTACCAGCATACTTTGACGACAACCAAAGACAAGCAACAAAAGACGCAGGAACAATCGCAGGATTAGAAGTTGTTCGTATCGTTAACGAACCAACAGCAGCATCTTTGGCATATGGTTTAGACAAAGCTGACAAAGAACAAAAAATCCTTGTATTTGATTTTGGAGGAGGAACACTTGACGTAACAGTAATGGAATTCAGCGAAGGAGTATTTGAAGTAAAATCAACATCAGGAGATACAGAACTTGGCGGAACAGACATGGATGACGCTGTAATCAAACACATTGTTGAAACATTCAAAAAAGACACAGGACTAGACCTGAATGAAGATGCAGCAGCAATGCAAAGAATAAGAGAAGCAGCAGAAAAAGCAAAAATAGAACTAAGCACTACAAAACAGACAGAAATCAATTTACCGTATGTAACTGCCACAGACACAGGACCAAAACACCTGCAAATGGAGCTGACAAGAGCCAAACTTGAAGAATTGGTCTCAGAAATCGTTGACAAATGCAAGAAAAGCGTGGACACAGCATTAAAAGATGCTGGCTTAAAAGAATCTGACATTACAAAAGTAATATTGGTTGGAGGACCTACCCGAATGCCAATAGTTCAACAAAAAGTAGAATCATGGGTTGGACAAAAAGTAGAACGAGGAATAGACCCGATGGAATGCGTTGCAGCAGGAGCAGCAGTCCAGGGAGGTGTATTATCAGGAGATGTAAAAGATGTTTTACTTTTGGATGTTACACCACTTTCATTAGGAATTGAGACTTTAGGCGGAGTATTTACCAAGTTAATTGAGAAAAATACAACCATTCCGGCTAAAAAATCTCAAGTATTCAGCACTGCAGCAGACAATCAAACCGCAGTTACTATCCGCGTAGGTCAAGGAGAAAGACCGATGTATACGGACAACAAGCATTTAGGACAATTTGATCTTGTAGGAATACCTCCTGCACCAAGAGGGATACCACAAATCGAAGTAACCTTTGACATAGATGCAAACGGAATCCTGAATGTAACCGCCCTTGATAAAGGAACAGGCAAAAAACAAAACATTTCTATCACAGCACCAAATAAATTAGACGAAGCTGAAATAGAAAAAATGAAAAAAGACGCAGAAGCATTTGCAGAAACAGACAAAAAGAAAAAAGAAGAAATTGATGTCTTAAATCAAGCAGAAGCATTGATTTATACCACAGAAAAAACAGCAAAAGACATGAAAGGAAAAGTTTCTGAAAAAGATTTAACAGAAATGAAATCCAAAGTTGAAGAGCTGAAGAAACTGATGGGCGAAGAGAAAAAAGACGTTGCTAAAATAAAAGCAAAAATAGATGAAGTCAACAAAGTTGCTCAAAAAGCAGCAACAGAACTTTATCAAAAAGCTGCTGAGCAGCAAAAAAATGCGCAAGCAGGGCCTACAGGCTCTGCACAAGCGAAAGCGTCAGCTGATGCAAAATCAACAAAAGACGACGCAGTAGATGCAGAAGTCGTTGATGAGAAAGAGAAGAAGAAAAAATAAATTAGTAAAGGAAGGCTTTGCATGACCAAAGACTATTACGAAATACTTGGAGTGAGCAAAGATGCTAGTTCTGAAGATATCAAAAAAGCATATAAAAAATTAGCCAAGAAATACCATCCTGATTTGAACAAAGATTCTGGAGCAGCTGATAAATTTAAAGAGATTAGTGAAGCAGCTGCTGTTTTAGGAGATCCACAAAAAAGACAACAATACGACCAGTTTGGAAAAGCAGACTTTGGACAAGGAGGATTTGATTTCAGAAATTTCTCTGGCTCTGGATTTGACTTTGGAAGCATATTTGAAGAAATATTTGCAGGATTTGGAGGCCAAGGATTTGACATATTCGGCGGAAGAAGAAAAGCAGGACCAAAAAGAGGAAGAGATATCTTATACGATGTAGAAATTGATTTAGAAGAAGCAGCAACAGGAGCAAAAAAACAAGTAGAAATAGACAGTTTTATCGAATGCAAAAAATGCCGCGGTTCTGGAGCCAAAAAAAAATCAGATATAAGCACATGTCCTGAATGCAACGGCTCAGGAATTGTAAGACATGCAAGAAGAACACCATTTGGAATGTTCGCAACCCAAAGCACCTGTTCAAAATGCAGAGGAACAGGAGAATTCATAGAAAACCCCTGTCCAGAATGCGATGGAACAGGACGAATTGAAAAAGAAATACAATTTGAAATAAAAATACCCGCAGGAGTAAATAACGGAACACGATTAAGAATTCCCGGCAAAGGAGAAGCAGGGGAAAAAGGAGCATCACCCGGAGATTTATATGTTAATATTCACGTAAAAAAACACAAATACTTTGAAAGACAAGGAAACGATATCTATGTTCATGTTCCTGTTAGTTTTGTAACAGCAGCAATCGGAGGAGAAGTAGAAGTTCCAACACTGAAAGGAAAAGCAACCATAAAAATTCCACCAGGAACACAAGGCGGAAAAATCTTTCGGCTAAAAGGAAAAGGAATACCTGATTTACACGGGTATTCTGACGGAGATGAAAATGTCATTATCCAAATAGATATTCCAAAAAAACTAAACAAAAAACAAAAAGAATTATTACAAGAATTTGAAGGAACAGTAAAAAAAAAGAAAAAAGGATGGTTGTTTTAAATTTAATTTAAACAACAAAAAAACTTTGGTTTGTTGGGCATAAATGTTTCTGCAAAACATTTAAATACTCTTTCTATATATAGCAGAGTAGAGGTGATGATTAATGGCTAAACGAAAAAAAGCGATCCGCACAGCGAGAACGACTTCTGCATGCGGAATATGCAAACTAAATGCTCCAAAATTCGGATTGTCATGCGGAATACTTTGGGGTCTGGCAGTACTAATACTGGGGCTTTCAGCAACATATGCCAACTATGGAACTGCAGTTATAGAACTTCTAAGCTCAGTATACGTAGGATTAGACATAACACTGGTAGGAGCTATAGTAGGAGGAATCTGGGGATTTCTGGATGGACTAATAGGCGGATTCATATTTGCCTGGCTCTACAATAAGCTAATATGAATGAAAAACATTTTATTTTAATTATTTCTTTTATTTTTATAGTAGTCATTGTAGGAGGATTTGCAGGAACAAATGCAGGAAAAGCAGTATTTGATTCAGGATATTTTTCTTCCAAACGACTGCAAACAACACCAGTACCCATAACAGTCGGAAGCTCAATCTCTGCAAACAGAATAATCACAGAATCAACACAAATGCGAAACCACATACTTGATTACCTGCCTCATCCCTGGGATTACAGAGTAAGAGACTTAGACAGAACAAAACTAATACAGGCACGATTAAATGTTCTTGAAACAACTTTTGAAAAGTATTATTCCCGCGGAAGCTCACTAAGCTGCGATGCAAATGAATTATTTGATTTGGACATGGAAGCAATTTATAATCTTGCTCAATTAGGATGTCTTGTACAGCCAGAAATTCCAACAGGATATGAACCTAGAACATTTACTGTTGAAGTAGAAGGCGAACCATATACCGTAGTTGAAGACAATTCTCTCTGCAATAACAACCTGAAATGGCTGGCCCGCGATGCAATCTCAGATTTGATAGAATCAGAAAGAATGCTTTTAGTTGCAACATTCAAGTCAACACCATGCGAAATAGATGAAAATGAATTTCAGCTGAGCATGAGTCTGGCTGAAGAAAACGTGGCTAACTTACGAATAGAAAAAGTAGCAGATAATTACAGAGCAGCGTATATCAAAGCATTAAGATGTTATTGTGATTGGTGAAATGTTCTTTTAATTTCTTCTTCTGCTCTATCAATCTCTATTTCAATACCATCAGAATCCGGCATGAGCGCCAAAGTTTTTTTAGCCAAGTCAAGATAATATTCTGCATTAATTTTCTCACCAAAACGGCTTCCGTCATTGTGCAAAGCTATCTCTTCCTTAATGCCTGAAATATATCTAGAAAGTATTATGCTATATGCTGAAATTACTTCACTCATAACAATACTAAAAATAAAAGTTATTTATAAAGCTTATGACAAAAACATCAGAGAAAAATTTAAGATTTTTCCTTTGCCATCGACTTTTTGGGTTCTGAGAAATAAAAAAAAGGGCCTTTTCAGGCCCAGAGGTTTTGAGAGGTGGTAGATATTGTTATGTGAATCAAAAATCTGCGATTTTTGCTGCACATTCCAAAACCGGCGGTTTTGAAATGAAAGCGACAGGGGCAAGCTCTGTGCCCCGTGTCTTGTTTTGTTTTAGGTGTCATTGAGCGTGTGCTAAGGATTCAAGATAATCCCGCATATACCACATTTCGGCAGTATCAATTAAACCGTCCTGATAAAGACAGTTTAACATCAACATATCGTATTTTATGTCGTACATTTGGCATCACCTCGATTTTTTGTCTTAAAAAATTGAGACCAGTGAAATTGAAAATTTCGCGCTGCCTCGATTTTTTGTATAATAAAAGCGACTTTATTATAGCATATACAGAAGTAAACATATATAAAGCAATTATGCAGGAGATGTCTAAATATAGTATCTATACCAAAAATCCGCAAGCTTTAAAAAGAGACAAAATCGCTAGAGTCTTATGGGGGGAAACATAGGAGTAGTCGCATTACAAGGACCTAAATGGTTCTTTGGAATTGATTCTGTATTTGAACTAACAGGAACATTAATACTATTGATGATTTCAATAATGAGCTACAAGGCTTATAAATTATGCAAATTTAAAAGATACAAGTATTACAGTATTGCATTTTTCGGCCTGACACTAGGACATCTGGCAAGAACAATTGCTAATTTCGCAATACATCAGGAATGGTTTTCCTTAAATGAACTGGCAAGAATATTTTTAATGGGATATGGTGCGCATATACTATTAACACTGGCAGCACTTGTGTTATTGATTGCGTGGGCTTTTGAAATCAAGGAAAAGAAAATATTCTGCGGACTAATGCTTTTGGTGCTGACAATGCTGTTTGTTTCAAGTTCGTATTATATTGCATTTTACTGGGCAGCATTTGTAATGTTTGCATTCATAACCTGGTTCTTTTTCAAGAATGCAAGAAAAAGAAAAGCAATAACTCCCAGACTGGTTGCACTATCATTTTTATTCCTGACTATTACACAAGCATTATTTTTAACAACAAGCATACTTCCTGAATTATACTTGGGAGCACACATAGCACAAATATTCGGATTTTTGATATTATTTATAGCAATAGTAAAGGTACAATCACGATGAGCACAAGAAGAAGCAAGATAGACATTATCTATGACATGCTGAAAGCAATCAATGACAAAGGCGGTAAAATATTGCCGACACATTTATTATATAAATCTAATTTATCACACAAACGAATGAAAGAATATTTAGATCAATTAATGGCAAAAGAATTAATCGAAGAAACCGAAATAAAAGGCAAGAAATACTTTATTTTAACAGAACAAGGAAGCAAGTTCTTTGTGAACTACATGAAGATTAAAGAGTTTACAGATGCTTTTGGATTATAATTCTTTTTTAGTAAGATATAAAAAGAGAGAGATTATTTGATGATAATATGAAAATAACACGCGAATTAAAGGATTTGGTAAAGGCCTGGTTTATTATTTCTCTTGCTTTTGCAATAGCATTCAGCAGAGGAAGATTATTCGATCCTGCAATACTTGTTGTATTCCTGAGTTCAGCATTTACAGTAGGACTTGGATTTATTTTACACGAGCTTGCCCATCGCTATTTTGCCAGAAAATACGGAGCACATGCTGAGTTTTACGCAAACAATACAATGTTAGGTCTTGCTTTACTCTTTAGTTTTTTTGGATTTATCTTTGCAGCACCCGGAGCTGTTGTGATTCGAGGATATCTGACCAAACGCAAGTACGGGCATATTTCTCTAGCAGGACCTGCCATGAACATATTACTTGGAATAGTGTTTTTGGTTATTGCCTTATTTATTCCAGAAAGTTCTGTAGTAACCAAACCAGGAATGATGATAAACTTCTGGTTAGCACTGTTTAACATGCTCCCATTTCCGATATTTGACGGATTTAAAGTTCTTCGATGGAACAAGATAGTTTATGGAATAGTTTTAGGATTTTGTGTAGTATTAGTGTTTGGGTATGGGTTAATTATTTAAGAATCTATATTTCTATTCGTCTTCATAATCTACTTCATGTTTGTAGAAGCCAGCAATAAACGCGCCATAGAATGCACCTAAATAAGTAAATGTTGAAAAATCACAATTTGGTCCAGAGGCTAATTGATCCATTTGATACCCGAAAAATCCTCCAATAGCAACTAATGCACCTAATATGAAAAGTCCGCCACCAGTATTATCCATAAAATCATCAAGTCGAGATGTTTTATCTGGTTTGTTTTCATTAGAGTCTTGTTTATTATCAGTAGAATTTATTTTGTTGTCTAAGGATTCTTCCATAATACGTGAAAAAATGGCAAAGTATATAAATTTTATTAAACTGATTAAATCACTAATTATTTAAACTTCTACAGTATGCTATAGTCATCTAACTGTAATGCAGATTTATTTTCAATATGGAAAAGATTTCAGTTAAGAGGAAAGCGAATACAGAGGAAGAGTTGAAAAAAATACTCAATCCAACTGTAAAAAAATGGTTTTTTAGTAGATTTAAGTCTTTTTCACTGCCGCAGAAATACGGAGTAATGGATATTCATTCACGCCAGAACATCTTAGTTTCAGCACCAACAGGAGCAACAAAAACACTAACAGGCTTTTTATCAATACTAAATGAACTGGTTGATAATGCAGAAAAAGGGATATTGCAGGATAAAATTTACTGTGTTTATATTTCTCCTCTTAAAGCATTAAATAATGATATTGAAAAGAATTTGAAAGAACCTCTTGCAGAAATAGAAAAAATTGCAGGAAAAGACCTAGGAATTCGTGTTGCAGTCAGAACAGGAGATACAACTCAATCTGAAAAATCAAAAATGCTTAAAAAACCACCGCATATTCTAATCACAACTCCGGAATCATTAGCAATAATACTGTCATCTGTAAAATTCAGAGAACACCTAAGAGAAGTAGACTGGTGTATTATTGATGAGATTCATGCATTAGCAGAAAACAAAAGAGGAGTGCATCTATCTTTATCTCTAGAAAGACTTGATCATCTTGCAACCCACATGTGCAGAGTAGGATTATCTGCAACAGTTGCACCATTAGAAGAAATAGCAAAATTCCTAGTAGGCCCTGAAAGAAACTGCAAAATCGTAGATGTCCAGTTCCTGAAAGAAATGGATTTACAGGTAATGAGCCCTGTAGAAGATTTAATAGATACAACACACGAAAAAATGCATTATAACATGTATAACTTAATTGATGAACTAATACAAGAGCATAAAACAACTTTAATCTTCACAAATACAAGAGCAGCAACAGAACGAATGGTAGATAACTTAAAAAACAAATTTCCAAAAAAATACTCTGACAACATAGGAGCACATCATGGAAGTTTAGGCAAACAAAAAAGACTTGAATTAGAAAATCGATTAAGAAAAGGAAGCCTGAAAGCAGTTGTTTGCTCAACATCCCTTGAATTAGGAATTGATATTGGATATATAGACCTAGTCATATGTATTGGCTCGCCAAAATCAGTAGCACGATTTTTACAGCGATCAGGCCGGGCCGGCCACAAACTAAAAGACAAAGTGAAAGCACGAATAATTGTAATGAACAGAGATGATTTAGTAGAATGTTCAGTATTAATGAAATCCGCAGTAGAAAAAAGAATTGACAAAATACACATTCCTGTAAATTGTTTAGATGTTTTAGCGCAACAAATATTTGGAATGGCATTGGAAGAAATATGGGATGAAAAAGAATTGTTCAAACGAATAAAAAAATCATACTGTTATCATGATCTGTCTCTTAAAGACTTTAATGAAGTGCTTGATTATCTCTCAGGCAAGTTTGTTGACCTGCAAGACAGGCACGTATACGCAAAAATCTGGAGAAAAGACGGAAAAATAGGAAAAAGAGGGAGATTAAGCAGAGTAATCTACATGACAAACATAGGAACAATACCAGATGAAAGCTACATCACAGTAAAAATAGGAGAACAGGTCATAGGAAAACTAGATGAAGGATTTTTAGAAAGAATGAAACCAGGAGATGTATTTGTATTAGGAGGAGACACTTATACTTTCAAATATGCCCGCGGGCAAACAATGCAGGTATCCGCAAGCACAAGCAGACCTCCAACAGTCCCCCGCTGGGTTTCTGAAATGCTGCCGCTAAGTTTTGATTTATCCCTAGAGATAGGAAAATTAAGAAGATTGGTGTTTGAAAAATTCAATTCTGGCAAAAGCAAAAACAAAATAATGAATTTTCTACACGAATATTTGTATGTAGACAGCAAAGCAGGAAGTGCAATCTATAACTATTTCAGAGAACAATATGACTATGCCAAAAAAATACCCAATGACAAAATGATACTGGTAGAGTATTACAATGATGACAAAGAAAAGAAAATAATATTTCATTCATTATTCGGAAGAAGAGTAAATGATTGTCTAAGCCGGGCAATTGCCTATATAGTTTCCCGCAATGAACACAAAAACGTAGAAATAGGAATTAATGACAACGGATTCTACCTATCAGGAGACAAAAATATCAGCATAACAAGCGCACTCAAACTCCTGAAAGCAGATAAAATAGAACTGCTGATGCGTATGGCCATAGACAAATCAGAAGTATTTCGCAGGCGCTTCAGACACTGCGCAACACGTTCATTAATGATTTTGCGCAATTACATGGGGCACAGAAAACGAGTAGGAAGACAGCAAGTCAGCTCAATGATATTACTTAATGCCCTTAAAAGAATAAGTGAAGACTTTTCCATATTAAAAGAAACTCGCCGTGAAGTTTTATCTGACCTAATGGACATAGAAAACACAAAAAAAGTAATCAAAGGAATAGAAGAAGGAAAAATAAAAATAGTCGAGATAAACACACGAATACCCTCTCCATTTGCGTTTAACATAGCCCTGCAAGGATACATGGACATAATGAAAATAGAAGACAAACACGAGTTTTTACGAAGAATGCATGAGATGGTTAAGGCAAAGATAGGTGTGGGGGGAGTTTAAACCTAAAATGAAATGCAAAAGTCAAATAAACTAAACCTTTAAAAAGAACCAAACATAATCATATAACATGATTGACGATAAACTTGGAAAACAACTGTTTGGAGAAGAAAGGGCACACATGATAAAATGCCTTGATAACTACCTGAATAAAATGAAGGAAGTAAGACGAGATATCTCCCATAAAAAATACAGAATAGGACCAGAAACAGAACTAATACTTGCTGCCAAAGAATACATGGCCGCTGCAAAAAAAGTTTCACCCAAAAAAAACATGATTGGAATAAAAGCAGAAGTAATTGCACTGCTAAGCCAAAGCCACATATCACACTATTATAAATTGCAGGAAGAATTTCCAGATATAATGAGAATATGTTCTGAAAATACACAGCAAAACAGAACATACCAGCTGAGCAGAAAATAAAATCAGTCATTCCTTCTCAATTGTTCAATAAAAATATCACAAAATCTTCTTACTTTATCATCTTCAATATCTAATTTTTCAAGCCCTTTTGTAAATTCATCAACCAAATCATCTAATAATTTTTCTTTTTCATTATCTTTCATTCTCTGACAAGCAATCTCCCATTTTTTCTCAAAAGGCAAATCCTTGTCAATATCAGGCCAATAATTGGTTATATACTTGGAACCAATATGAGTAAGACTTGATTCGATTTTTGTCGGCAACTTGCTATACAAATCTGTTACTTCTGTTCTAATCTCTTTTTTAATTTTCATTTCCCACTCGACTTCTTTTTGTGATAATGTAGTTTTTGCATTACTTGTAACATTATCAAGAACATAAAAGTCAATAAGCTTGTTGATTATGAATAATCCTGCAGTTCCTATCATTCCTCCGATAACCAGTTTCTTAAGACCTGAAATTCTTTTATCAAGATTAACATATTCTTTAGTAGGTCGTTTTTCTGATTTATAATCCACAGCCATAAACCTAAAAGTAATCTGATAGTATAAAAACCTTATGACTTAAAAATTAAAGTAAAATTTATATAGCTGACAAACTGGAAAGTAACTATGACAGAACGAGTAATAATAATGGGCGCTGCAGGCAGAGATTTTCACAATTTTAATATTTACTTTCGCAGGAATAAAAAGTATAAGGTTATTTGTTTTACTGCAACGCAAATACCTGGAATTTCCAAACGAAAATATCCTGCTTCATTAGCCGGGAGAATGTATCCCAAAGGAATACCTATTTATCCTGAAGAAAAATTAACAGAACTGATTAAAAAACACGATATTGATTATGTTTTTTTAAGCTATTCTGATTTACCATACGATTATGTAATGCACAAAGCTTCTGAAGTATTGGCCGCAGGAACTAACTTTGGATTGCTTGGGAAAAAATATATCAAGTCTAACAAAAAAGTCATTTCTGTCTGTGCAGTTAGAACAGGAAGCGGAAAAAGCAAACTGTCACTAAAACTTGCCAAGTATTTAAAATCAAAAAACAAGAAAGTAGCAGTAATAAGACACCCAATGCCATATGGAGATTTAGCAAAACAAGCAGTTCAAAGCTTTAAAAAATATTCTGACTTATCCAAGAATAAATGCACAATAGAAGAAAGAGAAGAATACGAGCAATATGTTTCTTCAGGAATACCGATATTTGCAGGGGTGGATTATGAGAAAATTCTTAAAAAAGCAGAGAAAATAGCTAATGTGATTATTTGGGATGGAGGAAACAATGACATTCCGTTTTACAAATCAGACTTGCAATTTGTAGTGGCAGATCCTCACCGCGCAGGACATGAAATAAAATATTATCCAGGAGAAGTAAACTTAAGAATGGCAGATGTTTTAGTAATTAATAAAGTAGGAACCGCCACTAAAGCAAATATTAAACGTGTTGAAAAAAACTGCAAAAAATACAATCCCAAAGCAAAAATAGTAAAAACCAAAATGCCCATTTCTGTTGATAAACCCAATTTGATTAAAAATAAAAAAGTTTTGGTTATTGAGGACGGACCAACACTAACACATGGAGAAATGAGTTATGGAGCAGGAGCGATAGCAGCTAAAAAATTCAAAGCTAAGCCAGTAAATCCCCGGCCTTTTGCAATCGGAAGCATAAAAAAAGCATATTCTAAATACAAACAACTAGGAAACGTAGTTCCTGCGCTAGGATATGGCAAAAAACAAATAAAAGAACTAGAACAAACAATTGCCAGAGCAAAATGTGATGCAGTAATAATCGCAACACCAATAGATTTATCACGGTTGATAAAGATTAACAAACCATTTGTAAGAGCAGAGTATAATGTTGAGATAGATTTGAAGAAGTTTTTGAGGAAGTTTTAATATTTACTTTATTGATTGAATAAATCTTCTAAAACTACCTTATCATTATCTGAAATTTTTAAATTTGCCAATTCTTCAAAAGAAAATACTCTTAAATCCTGCCCTTCATCTTGTTGCTTTTTTAACGTATCCATTGCATAATTTAATGGTGCAACAAAAACAAATTTTTCATATAGCCCTTTTTTTTCTTGAAATTCATATCTTTTAAAGAAATCAAGATCTTTAAGTTCAATGCCGAGCTCTTCTTTTGCTTCCCTTCTTACTGCTTCTTCTGGAGTTTCATTGCCTTCAATTCCCCCTCCAAAAAAAGCCCAATGATCTGGTAAGACTGAAGCATCTTTATCTCTGTGTTGAAGGAGAACTCTATTGTTATCATCTCTTAAAACAAACATAGCGATTCTTCTTGCGTACATATTATTTAATAAGCAGTCTATATTTATAAAGCTTCACTCATACCTCAATGCTTCTATTGGTTGTAATACTTAGCTTTATAAACCTCTGACGACAAAGTATTACTAAGTGGGATAAAACATGAAGAGAAAATTAAGCATATCCATAGATGAAGAGACACTTTCTAAAATACTTTCAAATATCAAAAAAGGAAAGTTCAGAAACAAAAGCCATGCTGTGGAATATGCTGTGAATAATTTGTTAAGAAAATGAGCTTGGAAAAAATAACATGGACTAAAGCAAGACATACCTATGAAGACCCTTTAGAGTTTCTTGCAGAAAAATACCCGGGAATAACCCGCGGAGCACTAGCAAAAAAAGACTCCGCGCTTTATCAATGCCTGAGGAAAAAAAGACTTTTAAACAATGTTCCAAGACAATTAAGCATCTTCACCCCAAACCCCCTGGAATACTATCAAAAAAACTACGCAGGAAAAACAAGAGGAGAACTAGCTGAAGAAAACAAGAGCCTATATGAAACATTAAGAATAAACAACCTACTGAAACACGTTCCAAAAAAACCAGGCAAATTCAGCAATGACCCGCTTGAATTTTATAGAGATAATTTTCAAGGAAAAACAAGAGGAGAGCTAAGAAGAGACCAAAGCGGACTATACCATTGCCTGCTCAGAAGAAATCTTATTCATCATATACCAAAAAAACCAAATCGTTTTGGAGAAGATCCTCTAAAATACTACAGAGAACACTACCCCGGAACAAGCAGAGGAAAACTTGCCAGAGAAGACCCCGGCTTATATAACCGTCTGCGAAAAGACGGATTATTATGCAATATTCCCCTGCAGAACCAGATTCCAAAAAGAAAACGCGCCCCAAAAACCAATTTTGGCAACAACCCCCTTGAATACTATATAGAACACTACAATGGAATGAGCCGCGGCGAATTGCAAAGAAAACACCCAGGACTCTACAACCGCCTAAGAAGAGACAAACTATTAAAACATATCCCGCTACAAAAGAGATAATCAATAATACCTCAAAACTTTAAGAAACTCATTTCATTCGTATCTCAAAGCTTCTATAGGTTTTAGTTTGGATGCCTGCAGAGCTGGGAAGACTCCAGCTACGCTTCCCACTATGAAACTGAATGCTAAACTTCCAAGAATAAGATACCAAGGAAAACTCGCCTTGAAAATATCCAAACCAGACTGAGCTGCTCCGAATTCAACTGCTTTACCAATAATAACACCAATCAAAATACCAACCGCGCCACCAACCATTCCTAAAAAACCTGATTCTATCAAAAATATCTTAAGAATATCAGAATTTCTGGCACCAATGGCTTTCATAGTTCCTATTTCATTAGTTCTCTGAAAAACAGAAGTATACATAGTATTCATAATACCAATACCTCCAACTAACAAACTAATACCCGCAATACCAATCAAGACAGACTGAACAATCAAAAAAATACTGCTAAAAGAATCCAACACCTCTTCAAACGTCTGAATGGAAAAATCCTCCTCACCCTCATCAACACCCCTGTGTCTTCTTAAAGTCCTCTTTAAAGATTCTGCAACTTTAGAAGGCTCCTCTCCCTCAACAACAGCAGCCATTATGGTGGCATACTTTTCTTTCCCGCCAAACAAATTAACAGCAGAATCCAAAGTAGCAATAAAAGAAGAATCATCCTGAGGATTGCCAATCGGCTCTAAAATACCCACAATTTCAAACTTCTTATTCTCAACTTTAATCTTGTCACCAACTCTTACCTTTTTATCAAAAAAATCCCCCTTGGCAATCAAAGAACCAGCCAAAACCCGATAATCATCACCTTTTTTCAAATCCCTGCCTTCAGCAATCTTAAAACTGCTGATATCAGAAATAATCTCCTTGGAATCATCCTGAGGCAAGCCAGAAACCCAAGTATATTTCCTTTCATCACCAAACTCAACACTTGCAACCTTGGAAACAAAACCGCCGGCATTACGAATACCTCTTGCATGCTTGACAACCTTTAAATCATCCTTGTCCAAAACAACACTGCTGCCCATACCATAAAAACCGCCTTTAGGAGTAATCATTAATTTATTAGCTCCCAAGGATTCAAACTGCTCTGTAATCGCTTTCTGCAAACCCTGTCCTAATGAAACCAAAGAAACAACAGCAGCAATACCAACAAAAATACCTAACATAGTCAAGAAAGTTCTTAGTTTTCTTGATTTAAAAGACTTCAAAGCAAAAATTATGTAATCATAGTATTGGTTATTCATTTCCTAAACGCCTCTACTGGAGTTAATTGTGACGCCTGCCTTGCAGGGAGCAAACCACTGACTGCACCGACAACAAAACTAAACAATAATGAACCAACTATCAAGAACACTGAAAAACTGGACTGAAAAAACTCAACACCCATAGTAACAGCAATATACTCTCCGATTTTAGAAATAACAAAACCCAAAACAATACCAACAATACCTCCTGCAAAACCCAAAACACCAGACTCGATCAAAAACAACAATAAAATATTATTATTAGTAGCACCAATAGACTTCATAATACCAATCTCACGAGTCCTTTCCAAAACAGTAGTATACATAGTATTCATAATACCAATCCCGCCCACAATCAAAGAAATAGCAGCAATACCAGAAAGAAAAATCGTAACAATACTCAAAATAGTATTCAACTGTTGAATAGTCTGCTCAGCAGTTGTAACAGAAAAATCCTCCTCCCCCTTATCTAATCCTCTATGCCTTCTCAACTCTTTCTTAATCCTGCCAGCAACTTCTGAAGGAGCTTCATACTCCTTGACCAAAACAAACATGCCGGAAATCTCTTCAGAAACATCATACACTTCCCTTGCAGTCTCCAAAGGGATATACACAGCATTCCCTGCCAAAGTGCTTGGCTTTTGAATACCAATAATCTTGAACTCCTCACCTTCAATAATCAATTTATCCCTCACTCTCAAATCCCTTTCAAAAGTATCATAAGCAATAGAATCACCAATAACAACCTTGTGCCTGTCCCCAGACCTTAACTGTCTTCCATTGTTAAGCTCTAAAAAATCAGATTTCTTAGTCATCTCCCGGGCATCAGCACCAGTGGCAAAACCCCAAACATCCAAAAACTTCAATTCATCCTTAAACTTGACCTTACTGCTCCTGGACAAAAATGCCACAGCAATATCAACACCTTTTGTCTTTTTAACAACATTTAAATCATCTTCAGTCATCTTACCCACAGAAATAGCACCACCATGAGGACCAAACTGGCCTCCGCCAGGAGTAATCATTATACGATTCTTGCCCATGGATTCAAATTCTTTATTAATGGACGTCTGCAGGCCGCTGCCCAAAGAAATCAGAGCAACAACTGCAGTGATGCCTATAAAGATACCAATCATAGTAAGCCAGGTCCTGACAGACCTGCCTACCAAACTTCTAAAAGCCAAAATAAAATAATCAAAAATCATCTTATTCCTTTTGTTTTTTAATTCTTCTCTTTTTCCTCTTTCGGTAATACCAGTAACCAAGTGCACCCAATATAACAAGCACTACTAAAGCACCAAACCAGTTAAAACCTCCCTTGCCCAGTTCTCTTGCAGTAAAAACTCTTAAAGGCAATAAAAACTGTCTTTGATATTCTTTATTATACGGGTCTTTAAAATCAACAATTGCTTTTAGCTGAACATCCTTGTTTTTCGGCTTAATTATAAAATCAACAGTTTCAAAATCATCACTATCCAGATTGCCAATATATGCTTCATTAGAAGCAGATAAAACATCATAATTGTTTGTTGAAATCAAGCGCATGTTCAGGTATTTCAAATCCATGATTCCCTTGTTAATTACTTTAATAGTAATTGTCCCTGGATTTCCCTTGCTGCTGATAGTTGTTGAGTCAACAACAGCCATTAATTCTGGCTCAGCACCCATAATCAGACTAAAACTTGTTTCTTCAGTATACTCAGTGCCTCTACTATCTCTATAAGTCAGTGTAACTGGAATAGAATGCACCTTAATCTCAGCAGAAGTATCTGCAATCAAAGCAAAATTAACCTTTTCTGCATTATTTGCCCTGATAAACTGAATTCTTTTAGTATCACCAGAACCAATAGGTGAAAAAGGAATCTCACCCAAATCCAAAGTTACATCAACAGTCTTTACATCCAGATTACCGCTATTTCTCAAATTTAGTTCAACATCAACCAAATCTCCCGGCTTAACTGTTTTAGGAATGGTTTTGTACTTATCAATGTTTAAAATTGCTCCAGTTGTTCTGATTGCAACAGGACTCTGCAGCTGAATCCAAGTAGGACTTGAAGAATATCTATAATTAAACTTGATATCCCTGTCTTCACTTGGGGCTTTGGGATCAACCTGAACCCAAAACTTGACAACAGCATTCTCTCCCTGAGGCAGAGCAGCCAAAGTTTTCATCTCATCCTCTCCAGGACCTAATGAAAACGGAAACTCTGGAACAAACTCAATTGCAAAAGTCTCGCTTGTAGTTCCTTCATTTGTTACTGAAATGTAAACCTCCATGATATCACCCGGTTCTACAGGAGAAGGTTCATATTTTAACAAGTCAGCTGTCACCATCGGACCTTGTTTTGCTCCTGCAGCACCCAAAGCCAGCAAAATTACCACTAATAATATAATACCTACTCTCTTAATGCTAAACATGTTTTTTATTTTCATCTTACATTCACCTCAAGCGTTTTGTTTTAATTATCTGGCCGTCATGCAGATAGGCAATCCTGTCTGCCTGCTCAGCCAATTCATCATCATGAGTCACAAAAACAACAGTCTTTTTTTTCTTCTTATTCAACTGTTTCAACAACTCCATTATTTTCTCTCCTGTCCTGCTGTCTAAATTACCAGTGGGCTCGTCTGCAAGAATAACCTCTGGATTAACTGCCAAAGCACGGGCAATGGCAACTCTTTGTTGCTCACCCCCGGATAATTCAGTAGGCTTGTGATTCATCCTGTCTTTCAAGCCCATGTCATTCAATACGTCTGCAGCAAGTTTTTTTCTTTTTTCTATAGGGATGTTCTGAAAGATTAAAGGAAGAGTCACGTTTTCCAACGCTGACAAGTTATTCAACAAATTAAATTTTTGAAAAATAAAACCAATTTTTTTCCCTCTTATCTGAGCCAAATCAGATTCATACAGATTGGAAATATTGTGTTTGTCCAAATGAATGGTTCCTTTTGTGGGAATATCCAAGCAGCCAACCAAATTCATCATTGTTGACTTGCCAGAACCAGAAGGACCTTTGATTGCTAAAAATTCTCCTTCAAAAACTTCCAAAGAAGCACCTCTCAAAGCATGAACTTTATGCTCTCCTAAATTATAGGTTTTCCATACATCTTTTAATTGAATAATTGTTCTTTTCATTTTTTAAGTGCGCATTTGATTAAATTCATTGCGCCATCTCCTATCATTATGTCCCAGAATAAATTTTCTGGATGCTTATTCCTGCAGGCAATAGTTCTTATCTTATGTATTCGCTGTGAAACTGCTGATTGAGAAATTCTTAATTGTTTAGCGATTTGTTCCTGACTATAACTTAATGCCCTTAACTGCATAATCTTCTTGTCTATCTCATTTATTACCATATTCTCTTATATAATATAAGTACAACTTATATATAAATGTTGTGGTGGAAATAGGATTCAGTTGTGTTTTCCGGTGTTTTCGTGTTTTTTACAGAAAAATCAGTATAGGAATAGTTTATTCTGAAATACTTGTAACTTTTACGAATATGACAGTATTATTTTCGGATTTTAATTCTAAATTCTTAT
>WJKI01000031.1 GCA_014729195.1 Candidatus Woesearchaeota archaeon | reverse complement strand
TTATATTCAATTTTTTTGAGCAAAATAATGTATGGGGCAAGAAGTGTTACTATCGCAAAGTTTATAAAGTAACTCCTGTTCACACAATCAATATGGCAATGGATAATTTACTTAAAGACGCTAAAGTAATTAGATTAGAACCTTCAGCAGACCACATGAGAGCTGTAATTCAAAAAAGATTAAACTTTGCTGAAAGTCAATGTGGTGTTGAACCAGGAAGTCTAATCCAAGTTACCGATTCTGCATATCAAGCTATTGCTGATGTTACACAAGCTAGTCCTGGTCTTGCATTAGAAGTTATGAAAATGGTCATGCCGTCTGCTGAACAAATGGCTCAAAATCATCCATATGTAATTACTGAAGACCATATTAAAAAATTAGGTTTAACATATGACGCATTGTGTGAATATTGGGATAGTCCATTAAGAAGAGCTACTGTTATTCATGTTAAACCTTGGTATGAACAGGAATAAACACTTCTTGCCCTTTATTCTTTTAATTTGATTGAACTTCGTTCTTGATGAAATTTTGCTCAAAAAAACTCTGAAATTTTCCTTCGGAACGTTGCACTAAAATCCAACCTCTATTGAGGGAAACTAACAGGAATTAAACTCAATTTTTCCAGCGAGAAATAAGTAACGGGGCACAGAAAATTTAACAATATCCATTCCTATCTGGATCAGGAGTTACATATTGGACCACTTCCTGAAATTCTTTTTCTTCCATTGGTTCTCCAATATAAAACCATTGGCTGTTGTCAGCAGGACCATTCTCAATTTGTTCAGGAGTTAACTTTTGATCTAAGTATGTCCTACTATTCATTAAACCAAGAATATAAGCTTTAAGAACATCTAAATTTTTTGGTACAGAACCTTCAAAAAAAGCATCTTCTGTTCCAACGGCAAAAGCATATACATCTTCGCCTTGCGCAAGAACAATCTTTTCTAACTTTTTCTCTGCCATAGTAAATTTAGTAAATGTTGCTATTATAAATAATTTTCTGTGCCCTAAAATATGAATCTAAAAACTGCTGGAAAAATTTCTCACTATCGTTCGACCTTCCCCACTTCGTAGGTCAGGGAGACTAACAGCGATTATAATCAATTGGACTTGGCGTACTATCGATGTATTGCAATAATTTCTTTTAGAAGTGGACCTTTCTTTCCGAAAGGTAAATCAAACCATCTTTCTTCAAACCATTCAATTTTATGTTTCTTTAATTCTCCAAAATGTGGATCTGCCAAAATAATCTTATTTTTGTCAAAGCCTACGACAACAGAATAATGCCCTGCTTCTTCAGGAGAAAACCAGTTTACAATTACGGGAATTCCTTTTTTTACTAATTTTTTAACTTCGTTAATTGAGGAATTCTGTTTGACATATCCTTTAAAGCCAAATTCTTCTGCTGCTTTGACAATATTCTCTTCATCACACCCTTTCGTTCTACTGCTTTTTGTTATTTTAGCTAAATACTTTTCAGATTTATTTATTCCATAAGCAGATAGAACCATTTTTAATGAAGCAGGCCCACAATATCCTTTTGATTGTTTGAATGGTTTGAGTTTAATCATTATAATAGTAAAAGAAATTATTAGTATATAAAAATGTTGTTTACGTGCGCCAAGTCCAACTCTTCGCCACTACGTGGCTCGTCCCTTCAGGGAATATAACAAAGACTATGTGCAATATTACTCGGCACCGAATTTATAATAAAGTTTATATTTATCCAATAGTTTCATATTAATATGGCCAAAGAACACAGCGAATTATTCAAAGAACATTTTGAAATGAAGTATAAGCTTCTCAAGAATTCTCTTTTTCTACATTCATAACAACATATCCCAAATTGATTTTTCCTAAACTCGTTATTTCTTCTATTGGGATCCTGCCGCTTTTATTAATTGTCCTTTCTAAATTCTCAGATGCTTGTTGGGCTAATTTTACAACTTCGTCTTTTGTTGCGCCCGGCGGTATTTTTGGAACTGGTGCTCCAACATAAGCAAAATAGCCGCCTACTCCGGGCAATGGTCTGAATGAATTGGGCATTTCTCCATGCGGACTTTCAAAAATGTAAAAAATTGTTCCATTACCCGCACGTCCAACAAGTCTGTCAAAATCAGGGCAGCCAGCACATAAATAATTAAAATTTGCTCTTGAAAGTGTCAGTTCATATTGTGGTTTTTTATCCACATTAGATAATTTTACTTTCATTACTGGATGCATTTCTTTTTCCATAAGTTTATAAAATATATTACTATTAATAAAGGTATCGCTTCGCAACTCTAAAATCTTTCTTCGAAACACTGCACTGAAAATCAATCATATAGAGGGAGCACAACAGCAATTATGCTCAATATTATTCGAGAAAGAGTTTTTATTAGAAATAGGATGGCTCGTTCCAATGTTTCAAGTCTGAAATCTTTTAATTAAGGGGTTTCTACAGGGATTCCTTTTCTAATCTATTTTTAATTATATTAATATATTGATCTAGGGGAAGTTCTCTTTTTTCATTTAATCTTTCTTTAAATTCTTTTAAACAATCGCATTTGGGTATCTCTTTTATATGTTCAAAATCTCCGGTCATATTCCATTGCATTAATTTGTCTGCTACAACAGCGGTGCATTTATCACAATTTCTGGGATAAATCAAAGGCGTAGGCACTGCTCTTGTAAACTGTCTAACTGAAGCACTTGCCCTGTACTTTTCAGGCAATCTGTTGATAACTTCAACTGCACTCCACAGCATAGGAGGTTTAAATCTTCCCTTTTTGAATAAATAATGAGTTAATGTTGTTGGTTGTATATTACACAGCATTAAAAATACTCTTCCAAATCCATTCTCAAATGCCCAGTTTGCGGTTTTAACTGCATC
>WJKI01000030.1 GCA_014729195.1 Candidatus Woesearchaeota archaeon | reverse complement strand
TGGCTGTAGTGGCGTAATGGTAGCGTTCAAGACTGTGGATCTTGAGGCGCGGGTTCGATTCCCGCCTACGGCCCTTGATTCCAAAACCTTTATAAACAATCCCAGGTTCTTTCCTCATACTAGCCCGAGTCTAATGGCGTAAATAGGGTTAAAATACGCTTTTATTCTCGAGTTCATATTAGGAGAAAAATAAATGGCTGAAGAACAAAAAATCAAACATTTAGTACGATTGGCAAACACTGACTTAGAAGGCCAAAAACAAATACTTTTCGGACTGAAAAAAGTCAAAGGAACAGGAATAATGCTGGCAAACGCAGCATTAAAAATCGCAGGAGTAAATGCCAAAAAAAAAGCAGGACTATTATCTGATTCTGAAGTAAAAAGAATAGAAGAAATACTCAAAAATCCCAAAAAAAATGGCATACCCTCATGGATGCTGAACAGGAGAAAAGACATGGAAACAGGAGAAGACACACACTTATTAGGAGCAGACCTACAATTCACAAAAGAAAATGATATTAAAATGATGAAAAAAGCAAAAACCTACCGAGGAATAAGACACATACAAGGCGTTCCTGTACGAGGACAAAGAACACGAAGCAACTTCAGAAGAAATAAAGGAAAAGTAACAGGAGTAAAACGAGCAAAAGTAGGAAAAAAGGCAGGCAAATAGAATGAGACAACAAACAATTACCGGCAATCCACAAGAAAAGCAAAGCTTTTCTGCGTCAAGAAAAATCAAAGATTTTTCTCTGGTTTTAAGCCCCAAATTTCCACAAGGTGAAACTTATGGGAGATCCTAAAAGACTAACATCAAAGTATTCAGGACCAAGACATCCCTGGATTAAAACAAGAATAGAAGAAGAAAAAAAACTAACAGCAGAATATGGACTAAAAAACAAAAAAGAAATCTACAAAGCAACATCAAAACTAAAAAAATACGCAGACCAGGCAAAAAAACTGATTGCAGCAACAGGAAAACAATCAGAACTTGAAAAAACACAATTAATAAACAAACTAAACAGACTTGGATTAGTGTCCAAAACAGCACAACTGGATGATGTCTTATCACTAACCGTAAGAGATCTTTTAGACAGAAGACTACAAACAATACTGCACAAAAAAGGATATGCAAGAACAACAAAACAGGCAAGGCAATTCATAACACACGGACACATAATAATAAACAATAAACCTCTAACAATTCCATCATACTTAGTAACACTTGCAGAAGAACCAAGCATACAATTCATAGAAAAATCAAGCCTAATAAGCACAGAACACCCAGAAAGAAAATTTGAAAAAATAAAAACTGCAGAAAAACCAGAAAAAAAACCAACCAGAAAGAAAAAAAGAAAGAAAAAAAACAAAAAACAAGATAAAAAATGAAGCCAAATCAAAGAAGCGGAAACAAAGCAAATAAACCAAAAAAAGAACTACGAAAAGACCTGCGATGGGGAGTAGTACACATATACGCGTCATACAATGATACAATCTTACACATAACAGACATAACAGGAAATGAAACAATAACAACAACATCCGGCGGAATGATGGTAAAATCCGACAGAATGGAAAGCTCACCAACCGCAGCAATGATGGCTGCAAAAAGAGCAGCAGAAATAGCAAAGGACAAAGGAATAACAGGATTGCATGTAAAAGTAAGAGCACCAGGAGGACATAACGGTCCAAATAACCCAGGACCTGGAGCGCAAGCAGCAATAAGAGCAATGTCCCGAATGGGATTAAGAATAGGCATAATCGAAGACGTAACACCACAGCCTCATGGAGGCTGCCGAAAAAAAGGCGGAAAAAGAGGCAGGAGGGTATAAACCAAAATGACAGACCTTCAAATAATTGAAAAAAACAAAAATAATGGAAGAATAACATTCCTTGCAAAAGGAATAAACACAGCATTTGCAAATGCAATGCGAAGAAACATGATAGATACCGTTCCTGTGATGGCTGTAGAAGATGTAGAATTCAGAAAAAACACATCAGCACTATATGATGAAATAATCGCACACAGACTCGGCTTAATACCCTTAAGCACGGACCTGAAATCATATAATCTGCCAGCAAAATGCAAATGCAAAGGAGAAGGATGCAACCGATGCCAGCTAAAACTAACAATTAATGCAAAAGGCCCCGCAACAATATACGCATCAGACCTAAAATCAAAAGATCCAAAAGTAAAACCAGTATACCCTAAAATAATAATTGCAAAACTACTAAAAGGACAAGAACTGGAAATAGAAGCAACAGCAATCCTAGGACATGGAAAAAATCACATGAAATTTAGTCCAGGATTAATATGGTATAAACACAAACCCCAAATAGCAATCAATGACAGCAAAATAAAAAACGCAGAAGCATGCGCGCAATCATGCCCAGTACATGTGTATGATGCAAACAACGGCAAACTAAAAATCAACAAAGATAATGAATTAAAATGCCACCTATGCCAGGCATGTGTAGAAGTATCAAACAATGCAATAAAAGTAGAAACTAATCCAACAGAATTCATTTTCAATATTGAACCATGGGGACAATTAAGTCCAGCAGAAATGACAGCAACAGCTGCAACAATGTTCAATGAAACATTAGAAGAACTGGATGAAAAACTCAAACAAGCATAACTTTGGTGTCCTTACATGCGAGGGTGCCGGAGTGGCCAAACGGGCTAGGTTGAGGCAGCGGAAAATACAAAGCATTTTCCTGGACTTGAAGGACAAGCTTCAAACGCCTAGTGGCTTAGTGCCTGCGCGAGTTCGAACCTCGTCCCTCGCATATCATGTTGGATAAATCAAATGAAACGAACCGGACCAACAAACGAACACATGCAACAGCTGATTCAGGAGCTGAAGAAAGAATCAAATAGTCAGAAGACCAAAATCTGGAAAAGAATAGCAAAAGATCTGGAAAAACCAACCAGAAAAAGAAGAATAGTAAACATATCAAAAATAAACAGAGAAGCAAAAGAAAACGAAACAATAATCGTTCCAGGAAAAGTTCTTGGTTCAGGAGCGCTAAATCACAGCATAACAATCGCAGCATTTTCATTTTCAGAATCAGCAAAAAAACTAGTAGAACAAGCAAAAGGAAAATGTATCACAATCAATGAACTACTAAAAACAAATCCAAAAGGCAAAGACGTGAGGATAATAGGATGAGCGAAATAAACATAGACGGAAACAACATGATTTTTGGAAGATTAGCCAGCTATGTTGCCAAACAAGCTTTGCTAGGATATACCGTGAATGTATACAACTGCGAAGATATAGTAATAACAGGATCCAAAGAAAAAATACTGGAAAAATATCCAAAAAAAGCAAAATTTACAGGACAAATGGGCAAAGGACCATTCAGGCCAAGACGCTCAGATTTATTCCTAAAAAGACACATGAGAAATATGGTGCCATACAAACAGACAAGAGGAAAAGAAGCAATGGAGAGAATAAGATTTCATATAGGAAATCCTGAAAACAAGCAAAATCTACAAACAATAGAAAAAGCAAATGTTAAAAAAGTAGTATCACAGAAATATTTAAAAATCAAAGAAATAATTAAATTATTGGGTGGAAAAGTATGAAAGTAATACATGAATCAGGAACAAGAAAAACAGCAAAAGCAAGGGCAACACTAAAAGCAGGAAATGGAGTAGTAAGAATAAACTCAAAACTACTAACACACATGCAGCCAGAAATGCTAAGAATGAAAATACAAGAACCTTTGCTAATCGCAGGAGACGCAGCAAAAAGAGTAGACATAAGCGTAAAAACCCACGGCGGCGGAAAAACAAGCCAAGCAGAGGCAGCCCGGTTAGCAATAGCAAGAGCATTAGTATTTTACGATAAAAAATTACAAAAAGAATTTTTAGACTATGACAGACATCTATTAGTTGCAGATGTCAGGAGAAAAGAAACACACCGGCCGAATACACACGGCAAAGCAAGATCAAGAAGGCAAAGAAGCAGGAGGTAAAGAATGATAATTCCAATTCGTTGTTTTTCATGTGGAAAACCCATAGGACAATTATGGGAAAAATTCAAAGAAGCCAAAACAAAAAACGAAGACCTCAAAAAAACACTTGACGAACTAGGAACAGAAAGATACTGCTGCAGAGCAGCACTAATGGGACATGTTGATTTAATCGACACAGTTGCTCAGTTCAAGAAAGTATAATTTTTTTTATTTCTTATTTAACTTAATAATTTTTTCTATAAACTCAGGATAAGAATAACCCTGACTCTTGACACTCTTGAAAGTATCAGAATACTTGTCAATCCAGCAATTGGGATTAACCTCAATAACAAAAACATCCTCTTTGTTATTCGTTCTGATATCAACAGTACCGTATGCTGTACAGCCCATTACTTTAAATGCTTTTTCTGCTGCTGATTTTATTTTTTTATCCAATTCCCCAGAATAATTACGATTTAATTTATCTCTTAAAATAAAATAAGTATAATGATAATCCTTATTCGACTCACCCGCCCACTTAACATCATAAGTCATAATCTTGGGCCTGTTCTTGAAAACCTTGCTGCTAAAAGTACATTCCATAGGAGAAAAAGCCCTGCGACCAATAACAGGAACGCAAAAATCACGGCCAACAATGTACTCTTCGATTAGAGCGGGCTGGTTGTTCTCAACAATACACTTTTTAACCTGCTTTCTAAACTGCTTTTCGTTATACACAACAGATTTATCAGTAATACCAACACCACCATCAGTATATAAGGGCTTGACAATCAAAGGAAACCCTAAATCTTTTTTTAATTTTTGAGAATATTTTCTAAAAATCTGAAAATCAGGAGTGCTAACACCATTTTTCAATAAAATTCTTTTGATATTTGCTTTATCATAGCAAGATTTAATAGCCTTAGAAGAGTTACCAGTATATGGAATGCCTGTTTTCTCAATATTCTTAAGAATAGGAATCTCCTGAAACTCATTATCATTCTCCAAACCATCTGCCAGATTAAAAATCAAATCATATTTACCCCTTACAGATCTTAATTTAGACTTATCATACTCTAACCAGTCCACATTATGGCCCAAAGAACGCAAAGTTTCCACTATACGCTTATCAGTAAAGTTGGTTTTCCTGACTTCAACATCTTTATTGCCAACCTTTTTATAGTGAATCTCTTTTAAATACACTGCAAGGATATTCATTAATAATAAAAAGTAGATAATAAGTATATATATCTTTTCAAAATGAAATACATAATAGAACATATGGACGAAGAAATGTATGAATGGTGTATTCTTGAATACAAACATATATCTTCAATTGTTGGAAAAGAAAATTTAATATTTACAAATGTAAAAAAAGGAGCTGAAAAGATCAAGAATTTAGGAGCAGTTCATACTAAATCGATTTCTAAAATGAATTTTGACAAAATTTGCGTTTTAGACATGGATGCCAAAGAAGTTTTACGAACTGCGGATAAACAAAAATTTGAATATTTTGTATTTGGAGGAATACTTGGAAATAATCCACCACAAAAACGAACACAAAAGCTTATAAAATCACTGAAATGCGAAACAAAACACTTAGGAAACAAGCAAATGAGCACAGACACTGCAGTGCTTGCAGCAAAAATGATACTAGAAGGGAAAAAAATAGAAGAAATAGAATTTACAGACACAATAATGATACCCATAAAAAAGGGAGAAGAAGTAATACTGCCGTACCGATACATACTCAAAGACGACAAAATAATGCTCGCACCAGGAATAGTGCAGATGTTAAAAAAGCAGAAAGGTTTTTAAACGCTCACCGTCTCCAAACGACTATGGATTTTAAAACAATAAGCCAAAAATGGCAAAAAAAATGGGATGAATCCAAAGTATTCGAACCAAAAGTAGAAAAAAGACCCAAATTCTTCTTCACAACACCGTATCCGTATATCTCTGGTTCACTGCACATAGGACATGGAAGAGCAGTTACAGAAAGTGACGTATATGTAAGATACAAACGAATGAAAGGATTAAACACATTATTCCCACTAGCATTTCATATAACAGGAACACCAGTGCTTGGAATAGCATCTGCCATAAAAAAAGGAGATAAGAAAAAAATAGAATTATACAAAGGATATGTAAGAAACTACATACAAGACGAAAAAGAAGTAGAACGCACGATATTATCATTCCAAGACCCATGGAAAATAGTAAAATTCTTTGTTCCAAAAATGATGGATGAATACAAATCATTAGGACTAAGTATAGACTGGACAAGACGATTCACGACAGGAGATGCAGACTATCAACAATTCATAACCTGGCAATTCAAAAAATACAAAGAATTAAACTACCTAATCAAAGGCAGCTATCCAGTATTATACTGCCCTGCAGATGAGAACGCAGTAGGAGAAGACGACATACAAGATGCAGATACAAACCCTGTAGAAAAACAAGAATTTACCTTGCTAAAATTCAAGATGAACAACAGAGAAATCCTTGTTGCAGCAACCCTAAGACCAGAAACAGTCTACGGACAAACAAACTTATGGATTCGCCCGGATATAGAATATGTACGAGTAAATGTCAAAGGCGAAACATGGATAATGACAAGAGAATGCTATGGCAAACTCGCATATCAAAAGAAAAACATAGAAATCATAGGAACAATAAAAGGAACAGAATTAATAGGTAAATATGCAATTGCACCAGGACCAGATAAAAAAATAATAATATTGCCGTCAAAATTTGTAGAACCAAATGTGGGAACAGGCATAGTAACAAGCGTACCAAGCGACGCACCATATGATTACATTGCATTACAAGATTTACAAAACAATCCAGAAGAAATCAGAAAATACGGATTAAACAAAGAAGAAATCAAAGCAATAGATGTTATTCCAATAATACAAACAGAGAAATACGGCAATGAAGCAGGAGTAAAAGTAGTAAAAGACAGAGGAATAAAAAACCAAACAGATCCAAAACTAAAAGAAGCGACGCAAGCAGTATACAAAGAAGGATTTCACAACGGAAAACTACTTGAAAACTGCGGACCCTACGCAGGAATGAAAATATTGTTTGCAAAAGACAAAGTAAAAAAAGACCTGATAGAACAAAACAAAGCAGATTTACTATACGAAGTATCAAGAGAAGCATTTTGCAGATGCGGAGCAAAAGTAGTAGTAGCAGTATTAGATGACCAATGGTTCCTTGACTTCAATGCAAACAAATGGAAAGAAAAAGCACATGAATGCCTTGAGCAAATGAAACTGATACCTGAAAACTCAAGAAAACTATACGAAGATGCATTTGAATGGCTAGACAAAAGACCTGCTGCAAGAAGAAGAGGAATAGGAACACCACTACCATTTGACAAAAATTGGATAATAGAATCACTCTCCGACTCAACGATATACATGGCATTCTACACAATAAAAAACCTAATAAACAAACACAAAATAAAACCAGAACAACTAATCCCGGAGTTCTTTGAATATGTATATTTGGAAAACGAGGACATAACAAAACTAAGCGAAAAAGCAAACATAAGCCCAGACATACTAAAAGAATTCAGACAAAACTTTAACTACTGGTATCCAAACGATCACAGACATACATTCAAAGCACACTTATCAAACCACTTATCATTTTTCATATTCGCACACACCGGAATATTCCCAAAGAAATACTGGCCCAAAAAAATATCCCTGCATGGATTTGTAATAAGTGAAGGAACAAAAATGAGCAAATCCAAAGGCAACGTAATATCTTTACTAGATGTAACTAAACAATATGGAGCAGATACATTCAGAACATATATAGCATCAGCCACAAACCCAGAAGGAACCTTTGACTGGAGAAGCGAAGAAGCTGAAAAAATAAAAAAACACCTTGAAAATATAACCGTTCTGGCACAGGAATTAATAGAAAACAAAAAACAAGGAACACCATCATACCAAGGACATGCAATAATCTCAAGATTACAAAGATACATACAAGAAGCAGACAAAGCACTGGATAAAATGGAGCTAAGAGACTATGCCCATATAGTAATATATCACATACCCAACTTAATCAACAAAGCAAAATCAAAAATCACAGGAGAACAACTGCACGCAGTATATCATGAAATAGCAGAACCATGGACAAAAATGCTGGCGCCATTAATTCCGCATATAGCAGAAGAACTGTGGAACAAAATGAACAAAAAAGGATTCGTATCCACAGAAAAATGGCCAGAAGCAGATAAAAACAAAATAGACCTAAAAGCAGAAACAGCAGAAATAACAGTTCACAACACACTGTCAGATATAAATCATGTAATCAAATTAACAAAAAACACAAAACCCAAAAAAATAAAATTGTTCATAGCAGCACCATGGAAATACAAATTCGTCAAAAAATTAAGAGAAATACTAAAACAAACAAGAAAAATGCCAGAAATAATGAAACAAATACTGACAGAAGAACTAAAACCACACGCAAAAAACATAACCAAAATGATACCAAAATTCATCAAAGATCCATCCAAGCTACCGGAACACGAATTAGACCAAGAAGCAGAAATAAACTCAATAGAAGAAGCCCAAGAAAGAATAGAACAAGAATACAAAGCACCAATAGAAATCATTCCAGAAAATGAAAGCAAGGAAAACAAAGCAAAAAATGCAATGCCGGGAAAACCCGCGATATTACTCGAGTAGAACCATTCTTAAGATCTATACTGCGCCACGTATACTCCTTATTTGAATATCACTACGAACTATTCTATTAGGAATACAATTAAGAAAACTGCACCAGGCAATATTAATCTATGTGGGAACACAATATAAAAAACAGACAGGCATGCAAGAGGATGAATAAAACATTTGCCAACCGGCTTACCTTGAGCTTTCCTCAATTCCGCTACCCCCTGAGCATCAATCCAATGAGTTATGGCTGCTGTGTTCCCACCCTGACCAGATTCCTCATTAAACGATCCCAAAGGACAGAATCTCAACGTAGAGCTCAAGACCAGCAAACAAATGTTCTACTGCTCCTCAAGCTTCACCCAACCATAAAGCCGATTTGTTGTGACAGGAGACGGCTAACCTCCCAGCATAGCCTGTCCAAGAATACCTATCAATAGAGCATTTAAAAAGGTTCTGTATTTTACAGTATAGAAATAAATATTAACTAGCAAATATCACTAAGTACTATGGAATCAGGAATACTATTTCTGGGAACAAGCGGAGAAATAAGCGTAACAGGAAAACAAACAAGAAGCTCAGGAGGAATAATCATCAAAACACAAGACTGCCAATTCCTGATAGACCCGGGACCCGGAACACTGAACAAAGCAGCAGAATACGGAATAAACCTCAGAGAAACAACTGCAGTCCTAGTATCTCACTCACACATGAACCACTCTAATGATATAAATGCAGTAATCGCAGCAATGACACACAATGGACTTGACCCCAAAGGAGTATTAATCGCCCCCTCTTCAGTCATGGAACAAAACCTGGTAACACCATTTCACCAAAAATGCATAGAAAGAATAATAACCACAAGTCCAGAAAAGAAAATAGGCATTGAAGACATAGAAATACAGACAACAAAAACAGACCATGACGATGAGAATACAATAGGATTCAAAATCTATACCCCAAAGTTCTTAGTAGGCTATACATCAGACACAAAATACACAAAAGAAATCGCAGAACAGTACAAAAAAACAGACATACTAATAATAAACTGCGTATATCCAGACAAAACAAAAGAAAAACAACTAATACTTGAAGATGCAAAAAAACTAATCAAAACAGCAAAACCAAAACTAGCAATATTAACACACTTCAGCAGCAAAATGATAGCAGCCGAACCAATATACCTGGCAAGAGAACTACAAAAAGAACTCAAAACACAAGTAATATCAGCAGAAGACGGAATGACACTGGATCCTGTAAGCTATTCTGCCAATTTAAAACAAAAAACACTAAATATTTATAGAAAAGACAAAAACTGAGACAACCAAACAACCAACAATCCAACCAAACAACCAACAGTCAAAAAAGGAATAGCAGGATAAAAATGATTTTTCTTACTGAACAATAAAAGCCCAAGCAAAGCTGCTGCAGCAAAAGGAGGAATAATCATTGCTTTTGCCAAACCAAAATGCTTTAAAACCGCGCCTGCAAACAACAATGGAAAACCAATATCTCCCCCGCCTAAAATAGCAGTCTTGACCTTAACCCTTTTCTTCTTTCCTTTCTTTCTAGTTTTTATTCGCCTGTAAGGAATCAACAAGCCCGCAAAAACACCAGACTTGGTCTGGAACTTAGCCATAGTAACCATATGCTTGGAATGCCAAACAGAATAAGCATCATATGCAGATAATAATAACATCAATAGGATTGCCACCAAAATGTTCAAAATAGGAACAAAAATAACTGACAACCCGCCATAAAGAAACAACTCACTAAAATTATGAATAATAAAACTATGCCTAAACGCCTTGACATACGCAAAAATCAAAGCAAAAATCAAAGCAAACCAACTAGGAGCAAAAGCACCGAAAGCAATATGCAAACAAACAGCAATAGCAACAAAAAACCACAATTTCCACAATAACACCTTACCCCAATGAATAATCAACAAAATTAAAACAGTACCAACAAGAATAGCAGCCAAAATATACAAGAAAGACATCTTAGGAGCAATATCCGGCCTTGCAATACTAATACCTGCCAAGCTAGGCAAGGGCTTCCATACCAGTTCACCCTCTTGGGATGCTTCAACATCAATATAAGAATCAGTAATTAATAATCCAATAATCTGAGCGCACAAAAAAATAACAACTAAAAGTATAGTAATCTTAAGTGAATGCTTCATATGTTTAAGCTGGAACTAAATGTATATAAATTTAATCATTTTTAAAAGGGGAAAAGTATATAAATCCTAATAAAAAAAGATACATTATGACTAAAATAATAGACCCGTGGGGTTCTGAACTGGCCGAAGACTATGAAAAAATCATAAAAAGCTTTGGATTAGAAGTATTTGACCCCTCAATGTTTCCTAAAGCAAACAGAATAATGCGCAGAGGAACAGTATTTGCAGGCAGAGACCTGAAAATAATCTCAGACTGCATTAAAAAGAAAAAACCATACTACGCACTAACAGGAATAATGCCCACAGGAGACAAAATCCACTTTGGAAACAAAATGGTAGTGGAAAACCTGAAATATTTCCAGGAACACGGCGCAGAAACATACATATTAGTAGCAGACCTCGAAGCAGCATCAACAAGAGGAGTAACCCTAGAACAAGCAAAACAAAGAGCACTAGACTTTCACATACCTGCTTATATCGCACTGGGATTAGACCCCAAAAAAACAATATTCTATTTTCAATCAGAAAATAAAGACGTAATGCACATGGCCTATGAATTTGCCAAAAAAATAACATTGAACGAATTCAAAGCAATATATGGAAACGCAGATCCAGGAAGAGTTATGGGAGCAGTAACACAAGTGGGAGACGTGCTTTATCCACAACTAAAGAAAAAAATGCCAGGAATAATTCCAGTAGGAATAGATCAAGATCCGCATATCCGATTAGCAAGAGATATAGTAGCAAGAGTAAAATCAAAATACGGCTTTGTACCTGTATCATCAATATATCACAAATTCACGCCGTCACTAGACGGCGCAATAAAAATGTCTAAATCAAAACCAGAAAGCTGCATAGAACTTCCAGAAGATCCAAAAACAGTATGCAAAAAAATCAAAAGAGCAAAAACAGGAGGCAAAGACACAGTAGAAGAACAAAGAAAAAAAGGGGGAAAACCAGAACAATGCATAATATTTGAGATGTTTAAACAACACCTGATAGAGAATGACAAAAAATTAAATATAATATATGAAGAATGCAAAAAAGGGAAAATACTGTGTGGCGAAAACAAACAAAGAGCATGCGAACTAATGACTGAATTTATGAATGAATTCAATGAAAAACTAAAAAAAGCCAAAAAACAAGTAAACAAGCTGAATTTTATCAAGTTCAAAAACTAAACTTTTGTTATTTTTATACCAACACAAAAGTTGAGTAATGTTGTCTTTTGCATAATAATTAAAAATAACAATGCAAAGGCCAACAAATAACAAGATTTATATATTTATAAAGTAAAAACATAGTAAAATGGCATTCAAACCCGCACCATTAAACACAGCATTCTTTGCAACAAGCATAATAGGATTCTTGATAAGCGCATTTTATATATACCCCCATAATATTTCGTGGGGAATAGCATTTGGACTAGTATTTGCACTAATGTTCATAGCATCGATAATATCAATGATGCGCGCAAAACCAGAAATGCAAATTGCAAAAATCAAAAAGAAAAAATAAGAAATCCTAAAATAAACCAGGGGGAGATAAATATGAGAAAAAAAATAATATTACTAACAAGTCTGCTAACCATACTTTTATTAGCAGGATGTGCAGCAGAACAACCTTCAACAAAACCAACAGCACCACAACAAAAAGACACAACAGTAAAAGTAGAAACCAAAACACAACCGCAAACACAACCGCAAACACAAGCACAAGTAGAAACAAAAGAAGAGATAATCAAAGAAACACCGCCAGAACCAGAACCAACAGTAACAGTAGAACCACCAACACAACTACCTTCAAGAGTAGAAGAATTAATAACAAAAGCAAAAACCAAAGTCAACAGCTACAAATACCTAATGAAAGCACCACCAGAAAACAGATTCTTGGACACATATTTTGTAAAAGGGGACAAAATCAAAATTAAAATATACGAAGGCAATGCATATATACTAGGCAAATATTATGACACAATATATCTCGACAAATCAGCAAAAACAGCCACAGCAAGATGTGAAGACGAAAGAAGATGCATATCCCGCGGAGAAGACTACACAAAAAAAGTATTTAACGTAGAATACGATGAATACATAACAAAAACACCAATGGAATGGCTAAAAGAAATAACCAATGCAAAAGTAATAGGGCCACACGTAGTAAACGGAGTAAGCACACTAAAAATAAAAACAACAAAACCCGGGCAAATAATAGAAATGTGGCTGCACACAACATATGGTATACCTATAAAAATAGAAATAACAGAATCAGGAAAAACAACAGAAACATATGAGTTCGCAGACACAACATTCAATAATTTCAAAGATGCAGACGTAACACCCGCATTCACAACAGAACAAAACTAAAGTATTTTTTTCTTTTCATTTATTAAACTAGGCGCACTGCCTCCGTGCCAGCTAAATCTTGGTCTAATACGCATAGGATAAATTCTTTCATTAACATCATCCACCGCCAAACAAGCCCCCGGAACCTTGGGCAAAGTGTTTAATTCCTTGTCCAAACCAGCTCGTAAGTAACTTTGCATCAAATTACCCAAAGCATCAGTATCAATCTTGGCAGTAACTCTATGAGACAAAACAATATCTGACTGAGTCATGGCATCAGTATGAATCTTTCCAGGCTGCTGAGTTGCAAGAACCAAAGAGATTCCCGGCTGTCTTCCCTCCCGTAATAAAGTAATCAAAGAATCTGTAGCAGAGGTCTTGCCCTTTCTCGGCAAAAACTCATGAGCTTCATCAATCATAATCCAAACCAAAGGCATCTCATTCTCTTTTAATCTTTTCTCATCCTCAGAAACAATATAATGAATAGAAGTTTCCACAGACTTTAACTCCTCAGCTTTTCTAACAACCATACGCTCCTGAAACAACTTAATACAAATCAAACCCATAACCAAATGCTTAATCTTCCAACCATTAGGCACAGTATTATACGCACTTAAATCCAAAATAGTAATTTGGCCGTTATCAGCCAAATCAGGCATTTTAGTTGCCTCTTCAGAAAAAATACCCCAAGAATCGGCGGTTTTAAATCGGTTTAATGCAGCATTAACAACCTGATCCTGCTCTCTTGTATCTAATTCAATCTCCTGTAAAATATCCTTAATAGAATAAGAATCCCTGTCCTTTTTCAACTTTAAAATAACCCTTTCAATCAAAACAGCAATGGGATCATTCAATGCTAATTCAAAAGACAAATTCCAATCCTCCGGATTTAACTCAGCAGGATTAATTGCAAACGGTTTGTCTGCAGGAATTCCCTTATCTTTATACTGTTTGAATAAACCCTTAGGACAAAAAATCTTAATAGGAATAGACTTACCTTCCAAACCCCACATTTTTAATAAATCAGTATCAGGATTATTAGGATATTTCATTGTCCAATAAATACCCATAGTATCCAGCATGATAACAGACAATCGTTCTCTCAACTTAACAGGCAACTGTGAAATACCCTCTGCAACAACACCTAAAGTATAAGATTTACCCGAACCTCTCTTACCACAGACAAAAACAACATGAGACTTGTTCAAATCCAAATACATCTGCTGAGACAAAGAAGTTGTTGCGCCCATCTTAACATACTGTTTGCCAATAAAAACAGAACCATCTATACCAAACTTCTTTTTTTCATCAGGAGACCTTCCTAAAACAATTTCATAAGGCATTTGGACCTCTTTTTAAGAGAAAAGGAAGAACTGGTATAAAAATTTAAGTAAAAAAGAAAAAAATCACAACGCAGCAGCAGTCATGATATTAACTCTCTGATCATTTGTCCTACTGTTCATTGCAACAATGTGCTTAACACCTGCCTTAACTGCAACATCAGAGATAGTATTATCTGCTGTGCCATCAAAAACAACTGCATAAACACCAGAATTCAAACTTCTTAAAGTTGAAGCCAATTCTGAAAAAGGAACCTTACCCAACACATTTAACTTATCATCCAATAAATACGCCCCCCGGGTACCTATTAAATTTTCAAGCATAGAACCAAATTTCTTTTTTTCCTCAGCACTCACAGATATTCTTGAATTCCTCTGCGGTTGAGAAGACCTTTGCTGCTGACCAGATTTTTGATGCGAATGCTGAGATCTCTGCTGCTGTCTCGGCGGTAAAATATGTCTCTTGACAAAAGGCTTTCTGATTGATTCAGAAGTATTAGTACCAGCCATCTCTAATTTAGCCTGTTCCAAAGTAATCTTACTTCTCAAAGCTTTATGAATCTCTTTCTTAGTTAATTCCTCAACTTCTTTTCCATCAGGAGCTTTTGTTATAAAATCAATTTCTCCAACACTAATCAAATCTTTAATGATTAAATTTCCACCCCTGTCACCATCAACAAAAGCAATAGCATCTTTTCTTTTACTTAATTCTGCAATCGTCTGCGGAACAGAAGTGCCATTCATAGCAATAGCATTCTTAAAACCATGCTTTAACAAATTCAAAACATCAGCTCGGCCCTCAACAATGATAATCTCATCACTTTCTTCAATAGCAGGACCAGCAGGCAACCTTTCTCTTCCAAACTCCATAATTTCTGTGACTCTAACAGACTGAGCAACCTCATCTGCGATTTCCTGAGAATCCGGCAGAATCTGATCGACCATTGTCTTAAGCAATTCCTTTGCTCTATCAACAACAAAATTTCTCTTGCTAATCCTTACATCTTCAATATTAGTAACCTTAATCTTAGCATTGCAAGGACCAATTCTTTGAATAACTTCCAAAGCAGCTCCAACAATACTTGTTTCAGCTTTATCCAACGAAGAAGGAACAACAATAGTACCCTGAGTCTTGCCAGATCTAGTATCAACATTAACTTCTATTCTGCCGATTCTTCCTGACCTTTGTAATTCTCTAAGTTCCAAATCAGAACCTAACAAACCTTCTGTCTGCCCAAAAATAGCACCTATAACATCAGGCCGATCAACAACGCCATCAATCTCAATTGAGGCATTAACTATATACTTAGATGAAATTGGACTAATTTTTCCCATTTTAAACACTCCCCTTGTTAAATGTAATCTATATAGAACAAGAAAACCTATTTTTAGCTAAAAAAAGCGTTTTTTAGACTTTTTTTGGCTCTATTACTCTCATTTTGACTCTTACCGTGAAATTAATGAAAATAAACAATTTTCTTGTTCTAATTAATCTTGATTTTTGATATGAACGGAAAATAAAAGTTTGTAGCCCGTAGCACTAACCCCCAAATTCATAACTTGCCATTGGCGTAAGTTCCATTGGGTACTCTCGTGACGGGCCGTGAATATGACCGTTAAATATCACAATTTAAGAAGTGAGCGAGGTTTATAAAGCTTTGCCTAAATGCCCTGCATTTAATCAGCTTCAAAAACCAATGATTTTGAAGCTAATGTATCCGGGGTATATTTAATATAGGTAAACACTATAGCTAAAGTATGGTTCGTCAGAAAGAAGAATACAAGACATACAAAGATGTATTTGACCAAAGCACTGTGAAAACATTATTCAAACTGATTTCTGAAGGAAAATTTGAAGGTCTTGAAAGCCCCCTATTCATGGGAAAAGAAGCAAATGTATTCACAGCACTCACAAAAGAAGGCAAAAAAGTAGTAGTGAAAATATACCGAATACAATCATGCGATTTCAGTAAAATGTATAACTATATCCGAGCAGACCCCAGATTCTCGGGCACACAACGCAACAGAATGAAAATAGTCTATGCATGGACCCAAAGAGAATTCCGAAACTTATTAAAAGCAAGAGAAGCAGAAGTAAAAGTACCAACACCAATTGCATTTTCCAACAACATAATAATAATGGAATTTATAGGAAAAACAAAACCAGCACTGCGATTAAAAGACCAATTACCAAAAAACACAAAAAAATTCTTTGAAGAAACCATATCAAATATGCGCAAACTCTACAAAAAAGCAGAAATAATACACGCAGATTTAAGTGCATTCAATATCCTAAACTATAATGAAAAACCAGTATTTATTGATTTTTCACAAGCAACAACAATAAAAAATCCAAATTCAATGGAATATCTGGAAAGAGACATAAAAAATATATGCATTTTCTTCAAAAAGCAAGGAATCAAAGCAGACATCAGCGACGTAAAAAACAAAATTCTCAGATAAATTTATATATTTGTTCTTGAAATCCAAACATTAGTTTTAAAAAGAACAGAGATTTAATCTCGAATATGACCTCCAAAGAAGAATATTCGTATGAAGTGAAGATACCTAAAGATCGGATAGCGGTCTTGATAGGAAAAAACGGTGAAATAAAGAAACAAATAGAAAAATCTACAAAAACACAAATACACGTGGACTCAAAAGAAGGTGAAGTAATACTAACAGGAACAGATGCTATAAACCTCTACACAACAAAAGAAATAATAAGAGCAATAGGAAGAGGATTTAACCCAGAAATAGCACAACAATTACTAAAACAGGATTATGGCCTTGAAATAGTACCAATTGAATCCAAAAACAAAGACGACCTTGAACGCCTGAAAGGCAGGATAATAGGACAAGAAGGAAAATCAAGAAAAACAATAGAATCAATAACCAAAACACACCTATGTGTTTATGGCAAAACAGTTGCTATCATAGGAGATTTTGAAGGACTAGACCTTGCAAGAAGGGCTGTAACAATGCTTCTGGGAGGAAGCCCACACAGCAATGTTTTTAAAATGCTTGAAAAAAGAATAAAAGAAATGAGAACATAAATGGCACAAACAAGAACCGCAGAGGAACTGGCAAAAAAACAAAAAGAAGTGAGTGTAGCAGAATTCTTTGAAAGAAACAGACACTTACTAGGATTTGACAACAAGAAAAAAGCACTACTCACAGTTGTCAAAGAAGCGGTGGACAACGGACTTGACGCCTGCGAAGAATCAGGAACACTACCTGAAATAAACGTTCAAATAATAGAAATGGGCAATGACCGATACAGAGTAATAATAACAGACAACGGACCAGGAATAATAAAAGCACAAATACCAAACATATTTGCAAAACTATTATACGGAAGCAAATTTCACACACTAAAACAAGCAAGAGGACAACAGGGAATAGGAATATCCGCAGCGGTATTATACGCGCAATTAACAACAGGAAGACCAGCAAAGATAACTTCTCGAACCAAAAAAGGAAAAGACGCATATTACTATGAATTACACATAGACACAAAACAAAACAAGCCCCAAATAGTCAAAGAAGAAAAAGTAGAATGGAAACACGAAAAAGGAACAAAAATAGAACTAGACATAGAAGCAAGCTATCAAAAAGGAGACCAAAGCGTAGACACATATATAAAAGAAACAGCAATTGTCAACCCACACGCAACTATTATTTATACCAATCCAAAAGCAGAACAATTCGTATTTGCCCGAGTAATAAATAAATTACCTGATGAACCCAAAGAAATCAAACCACACCCTTACGGAGTGGAGCTAGGAATTCTCAAAAAAATGCTGAATGACACAGACGCAAGAACAATACAAAGCTTCCTAACCAAAGATTTTTCCCGCGTTGGTTCAGGAACAGCAAAAGAAATATGCGAAAAAGCAGCAATAGGACCAGGAACAAAACCACAATCACTAACACACGTTCAAATAGAAAAATTAATGGAAGGAATAAAAAACACCAAAATAATAAATCCACCAACTGATTGTATTTCTCCAATCGGTTCAGCACAATTAGAAAAAGGACTAAAAAAAGAAATAAACGCCGAATTCTATACTTCAATTACAAGATCGCCCTCTGTTTACCGAGGAAATCCATTTGTAATAGAATGCGCACTGGCATATGGCGGAGAACAACAAGTAGACGGCTCAATAAAACTAATGAGATTTGCCAATCGTGTTCCCCTGCTATATCAGCAAAGCGCATGTGCAATATTCAAATCAATCATACAAACAAACTGGAGACAATACGGACTATCACAAAGTTCAGGAGCACTACCGCAAGGACCACTAACATTAGTAGTGCATTTAGCCTCTGTATGGCCTCCATTCACATCAGAAGCAAAAGAAGCCCTCGCACATTATCCTGAGATAATAAAAGAAATTAAACTTGCAATACAGGAATGCGGAAGAAAACTTGCATCATATGTAAACAAGAAAAAAAGAATACACGCAGAAAGTAAAAAAAGAAGCTACATAGAAAAATACATACCTCATGTTGCAGAAGCACTAACAGAATTATTAAATCTAAAGCAAGTTGAACAAGCAAAAATCAAAACATTACTTGAGAACCTTCTTGAAAAACACCGCGGAAAACTAAGCAAGGTAGAAATGGAAAACATAGAATATGACGAAGAATTCGCGAAAATCGGCAAAGAGGAGAAGAAAAAACAATGAGCAAAAAAAACAATGTAGCAGAAAAAATAAAAGAACTGGCAACAGATGTATACAAAAAAATACTAAAACGAAAACAACCCAATCTAATTTCGCCAGTAAGAAGCTTATCCAATGTCAAATTTGACCCAAAAAAAGGATTTTTTGAACTATTAGGCAAAAACAAAGAAAGAACTCTTACTGCCTCAACAGTCAAAACATTTGCGCAAACCCTACGAATGATGGGATTATCCAAAAGCTTAATAGAAACAGACGACATAGCAACAAAAAGAGAAGCATACTATGTCTCGAAAAACTGGGGAGACGCCCGCTTCATAGAACAACCAGAATCAGACTCAGTAATGGACGATGTAGAAGCAATGCTGAGAGTAAACAGAGAACAACTAGGATTTATCCCTGAAGAAAAAGGGGGAGACATAGCAGGAAAATTAATAGTAATAGACAAAAATCCAGATACCGGGAAAGAAATAAAGATCGACTGCACAAAAATGGGAACAGGAGCATACTCAATTCCCAGCGCAGTAGAACACTTAAAATTCCAAACCAATGCAAAATTCATATTAGCAATTGAAACAGCGGGTATGTACCAACGTTTGGTCAAGCACGCATTTTGGAAAAAAGCCAATTGTATCCTGGTTTCAATGGGCGGAGTGCCTACTCGCGCTTGTAGAAGATTTATCCGCAGACTCGCCGATGACAAAAAATTACCCGTATTTGTATTCACAGACGGAGACCCATATGGATGGCTCAATATTTACAGAACTTTGAAAGTCGGTTCAGGAAATGCAGCGCATTTAAATGAATTCTTCTGTGTTCCACAGGCTAAGTTCATCGGCATAACACCACAAGATATTCTAGATTACAAATTACCAACACACCCATTAAAAGAAGTAGATATAAAAAGAGTAAAAGACGGGATAAAAAACGATCCATTTGTACAGCACTACAAAGAATGGCAAAAAGCACTGGGATTATGCGTTAAACTGAAAAAAAGAGCAGAACAGCAAGCATTAGCACAGCATGGATTAAATTATGTTATAACCAAGTATTTGCCTGACAAGCTGAAAAGCAATAAAGGATGGCTGCCTTGAAGAAGCTGACAGAATAAGAGTAAGAGTTCTTGATTAGTGCAATGTTCTGAACTTTAAACTAAACTAAATATTCTCAATAATATTGGGCTTGAATCAAGTTATCATGAAAAATGAGATAAAAAGTATATTTCACATAGAATATACACAAACGGATTTGCTAGAGTTACCTACTTAATGAATATTATCGGTTTTAAATGCCCATTCAAGAATGAAAAAATAATTAAAAAGGACTCGGAGGCAAAAGCCTCCGTTCCGTAGCCAACGGGCCCGGAGGGATTCGAATTCGAGCATTGTAAGTTAATACTTACAGAGTCCCTCGATCTACAGCTCTCTTCCGTATAGGATAGAAGGCTGTCGCCTTATCCAGGCTAGGCTACGGGCCCATGTTCTCAGTATATAATAATAGTTTTATAAAGGTTTCCCAATTAAATACTTCCATAAAAATCATAAAGTATATAAAGACACAAGAATCTAACAATATTGGTGATAACATGCCAAAATACACCAAAGAAGATGGAGCGCCAGACTATTGTACTGCATTAAGACATGCAGTATCCTTTGCAACTGAAGGTTCTGATGAACTAACACAGGAAAGCGCAAAGGTATATCTGGATGCATTAGGTTTAATTGCTCCGGATGGAAGCTTATTGTTAACAGAGAATAAATCAATTGATGATACATTATAAGTACTATTCTTTCAAACAAAACATTTTTAAAACACCTTAGTATCTTTACTTTTACAGGTGAATATTTTAGTAAAGCGGAGCATGTCGAGTTAGTCCTCATACATGCGTATGAGCTTAGCTCTTGCGGAGGTATTCCCATCCGGGAAACTCTAAGGCCAAGCGGCTAAGGCGGTCGATTCTTCAAGAAAACCTCTTGTTGAAACCGAAGCTGCAACCCGGCAAATCGAGGGTTCGAGTCCCTCCCTCCGCTTTTT
>WJKI01000003.1 GCA_014729195.1 Candidatus Woesearchaeota archaeon | reverse complement strand
TTTTTTAGGGGGTTTTGTTTTTGTGTGTTTTGTAAATAGTTTTTTGAATAATCTTTGTTTTTTAGGTTTTTTTGTTGTTTTTTTCTTTGGTTTTGTTGGTTTTTTTATTTTTGTTTTTTCTTTTTTGAAAAAGAATGATTCGATAAGTCCTTTTTCTTTTTTCTTTGGTTTGGTTTTTTTAACATATTTTGTTTTCTTTGCAAATATTTGTTCAAAAAATCCCGGCCCTTTTGGTTTGGGTATTTTTATTTCTATTTTTTCATCTTTTATTTTTGTTTTCTTGTTCAGGGTTGCAAATGCTTTTTTGATGTCTGAATACGCAAATCCTGAGCTGTGCAGTGTTGATTTGATAGTATCTATAGAATACCCTTTTGAGATTTCATCGCGTATGAATTTCTTCAGTTCTTCCAGTTCGTATGGATTCATAAACTACTTGTTCTTATAAACAGTTAAAAATGTTTGTAACTACTAAAGAGGGGAGGATTGTATTTGTTAAGAAAATAATTAATAAATCGCAGAGATAAAATTATTTCCTATCTTTCCATTTCTGGATTTCTTTTAGCATGAAATCGATTTCATTATTCTGGTCTGTTCTGTGTTCGCGTGCTTTTTTTGAAGTAATTACATAAATAAGAATATTTATTTCTCTCTTTCAATTGCTTCTATGAAATCTGTAATATTGCTTTGCCTGTCTGGTTAAGATAACGCATAGTAGCACAATCCGAGTTTCTGGTTGGAGGGATATATTCAACAGAATTCAGAAAAGGTCTTCGGTTTTGGCAGGGAAGTAATTTTAACATTATTCAAATTTAAAAAGTTTGTTTTCAAGATTTTGGTGTAGTCTTAAATATACTTCATTATATTTGGTATTATAAAAAACCTTATACATCATCATAATAAAACTGCCATGAGTAACTAATAAGATCTTTCTATATTTGGCCATATTTTCTAACAAAGATATACCTTTATTAACTCTTTTTTCCATATCTTGCAGAGATTCTCCGCCAAACAAACATACATCATATTTGAATAATCCGCCTTTATCATAAATTTCAGGCTGTTTTTTCTTTATTAAGGCAGGTTTTTTCTTTGAATATATTCCAAAATTTAAATCATTAAACAAACTATTAGAATACATCTCATTAACTAAAAGATATTGATTTAAATATTCTGCCGTTACTATTGTTCTGTTCAACTCAGAAGTAAGTATACAGTCAATATTTGCCAAAGATAATTCATCTATAAGACTATGAGTTGTTTTTTTTAATTCTTTTTTTTTAGTATGAGTTTTAATCCAACCAAGACATAATTTTTTTTGATTTTCCACAGTTGCTGCATGTCTTATCAGTACAATTTTATTTTTAAATCTATACATTTTTAATCATAGAATTTGATTGAATTTTTAATAGTTTATTCTGAAATATATACGCGGGCGAATATCCAATGACTTTAATCTTTGTATCTTTACAGTATATACCGCAATCTTCGGGTAATGCTATAATGTGTAATTTATTATATTGCTGAAGTTCTCGAATCTTTTCGAATTTTTCTGTTTTATAATGACATGAAATAGAATATTTGTCTAATAAGTCAAATCCTTTTAAATCCGTCAATTTTACTTGATTTTTATCAGATAAACTTGCAGGCAGAATAGATTTGCCGCAAATAATTGCGCCAGCACTGCCTCCATAATAGGGAATTCCTCTTTTAATTGCTTTAATTAGTTTAACATCAAAATTAGTTTCTTTTAATCTTTTTAATAAATAAAAAGTATTGCCCCCGCCCACATATATTCCGCCAAAAGTATCAATATTAAAGGCATTATTTGCAATATCCTTTTCTGTCCACATAACTATATCTTTAATGCCTCTTGGATTAAAAACATCCGAAATAAATTTAAAACAAGAAGTATACGGTCTTTTAGTTTGATTTATTGCAATAGGAATATACAATAGTGGTTTTGATTTATCTACTGAATTTGCAAATAAATCATCGATTTCTTTCGAATCTGTGCCAATCCCTCCGCCCGATAAAAATAACTCCATATTATTTAGCTTTTGTTGAGTATTTAAAAAAGTTTCTAATCCCATCTTGTTTTCCCTCTTATTCTTCTAAGTAATTTTTGATTTTTTAACATTTCTGTAAAGTCCTTTTTAAAATCTATATTTAATTTATACTTATCAATTAAAGATTGTTTTTTCATTCTTTCAACCTCGGTTAATATAATTTTTAGTGTTCTTTTATTATCATAAGTTAAATCAATATATTGCGACCATTGATTATAATAATAATCTACTAATTCGTAAAACGGAAAAATATCTAACGGGGTGGATAATTTTTGTGATAATATTCTAAATTTTTGACCATGATTTTTAGTGCCGGGAACAACGCCCGCCGCAGCCATAAGAGTTAATGTTCTAAGTGCATCTATCTTTTCTTGTGTACAAGTTAGGATACATTCTATAGGTCCTATTGAATCAAAATATGAATCGGTTTTATTAATGGCCCAAGCCAATCTTTCTAATCCAATGTTAATATCACTAAATGTTGTTTTTTTATTTGTTATATTAATATCATAAAAAAAATTCGCGATTCCAATTTCTAAACCCCGATAATTAATTTTTAAAGATTCTGAAGGCACTTTTTTATCCTGCCAATAATTAATATCTGGTTTGTATTTAAGATTAAAATTAGAAACTAAAATGCCTAATTCAGAAAATATATCAAACCATTTATCTAAAGATTGGTGATGCTCTTTAATAGGAGAATTCCATATTTCGCTTCCTGCAGTAATAAATGATGAGGATATACCCTCCAAATCTGCTATTTGTTCATGATCCTGAAGTCTTATTACTGGTTGAAAAACTATTTTTCTAAGAATATCCTCAAAATGTTCCCGTTCGTATATTAATTTATCATAAATCTGACCTGCAGCACTTGCGAATAAAGTCCTTTCGTTATTTCTTTTTATCAAGATAGGATTTTCTTCAAAAAAATGAATTTTTTCAAAGTTTTTTTTGATGATTTTTCTGATTATACCCGTTTCTAAAAAATCTTTTCGAGAAGGATAATTTAGAAATTTATAACCGCCTTCACAATTAAACGAACCACAAGAATTATTATATTTTTTATAAAAAAAATCCGTATTACACCATCTACATTTTGATTTTTTCCATCCTTTATGTTCAAGGAATTTCTCTATTGAGTATTTATAATCCATTTTTATGTTAATAAGTCACAATTTTTCCTTTAACAAAATCTGATGTTATTTTAGGTATGCGTTTGAATTCATCGGTAATAATTTTTTTTATTTGGTCTTTGTCTTGATAGTCGATTAGAACGGTTGTAATCCAAGGAGTAAGTAAATTGCCGCCATTTTGACTTATTATTTCTACTTGGCAAGGTTTTTTAGTCTTATTATATATTTTTTGAGACAATCTTTTTGTTAGTTCAGAATAAATAAATCCGGAATAATATCGGGGATTTTTTCCACTCGCGCCTTCTAAACTCATAGGTCTCTGAGAGGTTATTAGTCCATTAACTCGGTTTCCTCTCCCCACAACACCTATATCTCCGGAAAGCGATGCTCCAGATACAGTTAAATAAACATTCATTTTTTCATAATCGTCTTTAGTATTTATAAATAATTTAATTTTATGTTTTGGAAAATCTTCTTTAATAATGTTTAGTATTTCCTTCCCGATAATTTTTAAATTATATTTATATTCTTTTAACGAAAAAACATATTTGGCAATTTGAGGGATACATATTGTCATTTGAATTGTATTTTTGTATCGGTTAGCCATTATTTTGATATCCGATCCGAGCCATTTATATTTTTTATCTCTTAAATTAGCATTTAAATATCGTTCAATCGTAATAACACTTTCTTCTAATTTTGAAAAAGGATAGTAGCTTATACAGTAGGAAGTATCATTAGCCACTAATTTTTCGTATCCTCGAACAGACTTTTGTTCTTTTGGAGAAAACATATTAGCAATGGCGCCCTTACTTTCTTTGATAGTTCCCGGCCCCGCAAATTGTGTTAGTTTATTTATAACTTTTAGATCTTTATTTATACTAATTAAAGGAAAATATTTATTAAAATGATCTTTTATTATCCCGTATATTATTTTATCTACGGGGATATCTTCATCTAAATACTTATTAGTAATTCTGCCCGCAACAATTATGTTGATTGGTTCAACAAATTTCCCTTCACCCCAACTGCATTTAGTTTTTCCGCCGATAATCATTAATTTATCTATTTGGTGGTGTAATATTTTGTTAAATTTGTTTAAAGTGTATCTTGAATATTTTTGAGATATCTTGGAAGCTAAGATATCTGCGATGGTATCTGGATGCCCAATGCCTTTTCGTTCAATAGTCTCATATTCCTGATTAAACTTAGACCTATTAATTATTCTTATTTTTCCTTTCACAGTTCCCTTCGGGCCTATTTTAATTTCCATTAATATGTCTCATTTTTTTGTTTATTTTATAATCCGTATAATTGCACGCATTACAAACTACTCCCCGAGATTTCATCTTAATTCGTATTTGTTTAGATGATCGCCATACATCTTGCAAATTATGGTCATGTATATTGCCAAGTAAATAACCATTTTTTTCCATGGGTTGTGATCCTAAACAGCAAGAAAATACTTCCCCATATGGATTAAGAGATACTTTAAAATGAGGTGTATAACATTTAATCCCTCTAACTTTTGGATCAACTACTTCTCTTAGTTCTATTCTTGAGTCATCCATTTTTAATATTTGTTTTCCGATTGAATGTAATTCTTCAGATGGGATATTTTGAATACCATATATGTCGTGCTTGACAATTACAGAATCAAAACCACTGTCTAACATAGATTTGCAAAATTCGACCAATTCTCCGTAGTTCTTAGCACTAATTAAGAATGTTGTACCTATGTTTAATGTTGAACCTTTCTCTTTTTTCATTCTATTTAAATCCCTCACGTTTTCTAATGTACGAGAGAGTAATTTCCCCGATACATGACGAATCTCTGTATATGTAGCAGGAGTTATAGCATCTATACTAAACCTAATTTCTCTTGAGTTCATCAGTTCTTCCTTTGCTTCCTGACTCAAGAAATTTCCATTTGTTACTATCCTTGTTTCAAGGCCTGCTTCATGCGCTCGTCTTAGTAGATACGGAGTTCTTTTATCTGTAAATGGCTCTCCACCCCCGGCTATTGATAGGAATCTAATTTTAAGCTCATTCATTTCGTTAAATAACAAAGAATACTGATCTTCGCCTAAGATTTCTTTAACTCTGCTTGAATCAAATCCTTCTCCGCCATGAAAACAATAGTCACAACGATGATTACAGATGTCGGTTGGATGTATCTCTATACAACCAGGATATGGATCTTCTCCCTGCTCTAATGATCTAATTAAATTAGATATTTCATTTAATTGATCTTTTTCATGTTTCATTTTCAGCAATAAATTGCTTAACTAATTGAAATGCTTTATCATCAGTGTATTGTATCTTTGGGTGTTTAAATCCAAAAGCAGAGATTTCTTTTAAGTAACCTTTTAGATTATTATCTACTGCCAATTTTGTACATCTTATAGCATCAATCATTACTCCGGCGCTATTAGGACTGTCTTCGACAGATAATCTCAAATCTAGATTCATTGGAACTCCTCCAAAGAGTTCTCCTTCCATTCTAATGAAGCAAACTTTGTTGTCTTTTTGCCAAGGTACAAAGTCACTAGGACCAATATGTATATTCATTTCATTTAATGGTTTTTTAAGTTGTGATTGAACTGCTGAGGTTTTACTGATTTTTTTAGAATCTAATCTTTTTCTTTCAAGCATATTAAGAAAATCAGTATTACCTCCTGTGTTTAATTGATAAGTTTTATTTAATTTTATACCTCTTTTTTCAAAAAGATTTATTAGATATCTATGAACAATTGTTGCACCTAATTGAGCCTTTATGTCATCACCAACACAAACAAGCCCTTTTTCTTCAAATTTTTTAATAAATTTGTCTTCAGAACAAATAAAAACAGGAATTGCATTAATTAAACTCACGCCAGCTTCTAAACAAGACTTGGCATAATACTCTGTCGCTTTTTGACTTCCAACAGGCAAATAATTTATTAAAATATCAGGTTTTGTTTCTTTTAGAATTTTAACAACATCCACTGGCTTTTCAGAGGATTCTTTAAACCTAATATTCTCATCATAAGTATTCATATGTTTTGGAAAACCATCAAAAGTAGGCCCTCTTAAAACTTTAGTGCCGATCTTTGGAACAGTTTCATAAAAAATTTCAGTATTGTTCGGCTTTTCAAAAATAGCTTCAGAAACATCTTTTCCTACTTTTCTTTCATCAATATCAAAAGCAGCGACAATATTTACATCACTGGGTTTATAACTTCCAACCGTATAATTAAGTAAACCTATACATTCATTCTTATTTTTATTTTCATAATAAAAAATCCCTTGTATAAGGCTACTTGCACAATTTCCAATTCATACTATCGCTATTTTTATTTTATTCATTATTTCCTATCTCTCCATTTCTGGATTTGTTTTAATGCGAATTCTATTGCATCTGTCTTTTCTGGTCTGTAGGGTATTGCTTTGTTAAAGAATTCTATTGCTTTGTCCCAGTGTTTTTGATAATATTCTATTTCTCCAAGTTCATAATATGCTCCATTATATCCTTTTTCTAATGCATCTTGTGCAATTTCTTTTGCTGTTGTATATTGTCCAAGTTTAGCATATTGTCCTGCTTTCCAGCATTCTACTTTTAGGTCTGATGGAACTGCTTTTAGGTATTTATCAAATTGTTCAATTGCTTTTTCATGTAGGTTTCTTCGTGTATAATGTGCTCCTAAGTTTAAAATAACTATTTCGTGTGGTTTTTCATTATTTTCTTCTGCGGATTTTATTGCTTTTTTGTATTCTTGTTCTGCTTTGTTAATTTTTCCTGTTAGTTCAAGAGCATATGCATAATCATTTCTGTATAATGTATTATCTGGATTTAGTTCTACTGCTTTGGCAAGGTCTTCTAATGATTGTTGGAGTAATTTTTTATTATCTGTTTTTTGTGCTATTGCTCTTTCTGCCAATCCTTTTCCAAAATATGCTTCAGGATATTTTGGATCTATTTCAATTGCTTCTTCATATATTGGTATAGCTTGTGCATACATATCTTTTCCTTTGAATAAATTTCCTCGATGTACGAATCTTCGTGACTTATCTCTTTTTTCTTGCGCTTCTTTTTCTGCTTCTGCTTCTGCAATTTCTCTTTCTAAATCTTTTTGCCGTGCTAATTCTATTTTTTCCTTCTCCTTAACAGCCACTTCTGCTTTTGCTTCTTCTGCTTCTGCTTTTGCTTTCATTGTTTGTGCTTGTGCTTTTTCTTTGTCTGCTTGTGCTTTGAATGCTAGTGTTCCTGTTATTCCTGTTGCAGCTATACTAGCAGATATTAGTGCGGCGGCTGCTATTTTTCCTGAGTGTTTTTTTATTTTTCTTTTTAGTTTGTCAAAGAAAGTATAGGGATGTTCGCTTACTAGTTCTCCGTCTAGCCAGGCTTGCACGTCTGCTCCTAAGCCTTCGACTTTTGGGTATCTGTCTTCTTGTTTGTATTCCATTGCTTTGTAGATTATTGAGCATAATTCTGCAGGCACTTCTTTTGGCTTGTTTATTTTTCCTCTTAATACATTGACAAGTATGTTTTTTACATCAGTGCCGGATATTGGGTCTGGATTTTTGGATAATAGGCTGAATAGTGTTGCTCCGAGAGAATAAATGTCTGATTTGTTGTCTATTTTGTCTATTTCTCCGTTGGCTTGTTCTGGTGGCATGTACATTGGTGTTCCCATTACTGTGCCTTCAAGTGTCTGGTCTGGGTTTTTTGAGGGTGCTATGCTTCTGTTGATTACTTCTGGCATTTCTTTTGTTTTTGCCAGTCCCCAGTCCATTACAAGGACTTCTCCGAATTCTCCTATCATTATGTTTTCTGGTTTTAGGTCTCTGTGGATTACTCCTTTTGAGTGTGCATATGCCATTCCTTCGCATACTTTAATGAATTTTCTTAGTAATTCATGCCGTGTGTATTTTTTGTGGTAACCGTCCTTTTTTTCCTTGCGTTTGTGGATTACTTCTTTTAGGTTTTCTCCTTTTACTCTTTTCATTACAAATCTTGCTTCTGTAGGTTCATAGTCGTGGACTGGTAGTATGTTTGGGTGATCTAGTTGTCCTGTTGTTTTTGCTTCGTATTCAAATCTTAGCATTCCGTTCATGTTAAGTAAGTATTTTATTGCGACTTCTTTTTCCAGTGTGTTGTGTCTTGCAAGAATTACTCTTCCCATTCCGCCTTTTCCTAGTTCTTTTAGTTCAGTGTATTTGTTGCGGTCTATAATATTTGTTTTTCCAAACTGGCTTCCTAGGGGGTCGGGCATTTTTTCTTCTTCGTTTTCAAATTCTGCTGCTAAGTCCATTCCGCTTTCTTCTGGCATTACTGCCTCTGATGGCATTGTTTGTGGTTCTTGTCCTGGTTTGACTGTTTTGGTTCTGCCTTCCAGGTTTTGAGGTTTTGGTTCGGCTGTGTTTTTAGAATCTTCTTCATCTTGTTGTGTTTTTGGAATTTTTTCTTTGTCTGTATTTTTTTTTGGGGTGCTTTCTATTGTTGGGATTGCGTCCATTTTGATGTTGTCTCTTTCTTTTTTCATGCCTGCAAGGATTTTGTGTTTTTGAGAATGTCCGTGGTATAGTATTTCAAATGCTTCTTTTAAGGATATGTCGTTTTGCTGGCTTTCTTGTTCCAGTCGTTTAAGTGCTGCATCTCCTCCTTTTTTGCTTTGGAGGTATCTTCTAAGTGCTTCTGATTCTAAATCTCCAGCCATTTTACCACTTAATAAGGACTACCCATTTATAAACCTTTCGGTTTATTAGCAGTCTTATTTTCCGATACATTTATATATTGGAAATTTAAAGTTTATGAATATTACAATATATAGGGTTGGGTAATAAACAAAAGGGGTAATAGATAGATGTTAAATACAGCTACTATTGTATTCAAAGTCAATAGTGCTTGCTTTAGCTATGTATAACAATGAGTAAAAAAAAGAGTAGTGATAACTACAGGGTATTTTTAGTCGTGTTAGTCCTTGCTATTGCTTCTTTGTTCGGCTATATGTATTTCACTTATGTCAATCCTCTTCCTACAGGACTTGCAACATTTAATGAATCAAACAAAACAGATATGAACATTGCCCCTGATTGGACATACAATTCAACTGTTTTCACTATTAACAAAAATAAAGAATTGATGCTAAATCTGACCAAGTACTTTTCAGACCCGGATAATGAAACCCTTAGTTTTCTTGCTACCCAGCCCAGTTCTTTTTCTGTGCAGTTAGAAGGGAATATCCTCTATATCGTCCCAGAACAGAATTTTGTCGGAGAGAGAACAATAACGATAACTGCTGCTGATGAAACAAATATTGTTACTCAGGACATTAAAATAATTGTGCGCGACACAAGCACTTCTTTTAGTTCTGGAGATACTATCCAGGACAAGAATAACAAGTTTGTGGGGAAGAAACTTGAAGATGAACTTGACTTTGAAACTTATTTTAATTACATTATCAAAAACAAGACAGGCCTTCAATTAAGCTTTTATCATGATTCTATAATTCCCCAGCCAGTCTGGATTGAGGGAAATATTTCATATAATCTCAGTTTAGAAACAGCAGAACCATATGAAAACGTAACATTATTAGTCTATAGAAAACAGGGGATTATTCCCAAGTTTAAACTGCATGTAGGGCCGACTTCTGAAGTTTTTGAATTTGGTAAAGAAATTCCCGAAGTGATGGTTCAAGATACAAAAGGCAATCCTGCTAATTTTTCATTCATTGACCGTGATGATGAAAAACTGGATGTAGAGGTTTCAAAGGAAAAATCAAAAGCAGTAATCAAGGGAATAAATACTTCACAAGTTCAGGCAAAAATAGATAAAACCAATGATTCTGAAATCCTTACAGATGTTTTTGCAGCAGAAGCAATAGAAATGGAAGAAGCAACTATTTCATTGCCTTTAACAGATGATGTGAATGTTATTTTTGAGTGTTCTGATTTTAATTTGACTGAATTCGTTTGTCAAGGCGAGTGGATAAAAGCAGATGTTCCTTTTGAAAAAAACAGCACGCATGTTACTTTTACTGTGAATCATTTCTCAGCATATGGAGGAGCAAAGATAGATGTTTTGACAGTTCAGTCTTATCCTATGGTTGGAAGTATATGGACTGTTGCGTTTAACACAACTGGAACAGCCAACTTGACTATTACTGCTGAAGAAGGAACTCATTTTGGGACTGATTTGGTTTTCCTGTCTTTGTCCTGCGGAAATATGACCTTGAACGCATCTTATGACGGAAATAAAATATTTTATGAGGATTTTAATTGTTCAAATATAGCATATGAAAAAAGCACTGTTCTCACAGATGGAAGGCACGTCTTGAAGTTTCAGTTCGGCAATGATTCTGCTTATGCATTTAACAAGGCGTATTCTGGAATTAATAATTTGAGCAATGCTAATTTTACAATCACTGGTGAGGCCCCTAATGATCATTTTGGATGGTCTGTTGCAACAGGAGATATTAATGGGGATGGTGAAAAGGATATGATTGCCGGCGCTCCTGACTGGGATAATGCTGCTGGCGATACAAGTGTAGGAAAAGTTTATGGTATTTTCGGTCCTTGGCCTGATGACGGCTCGACTCTTGGTGCAGCAAACGCAAATGTTTCTTGGTCAGGGGCTAATGGAAGTGACCAGACAGGTTATTCTGTTGCTTCTGGCGATTTTAATAATGACAGCATTGATGATATTCTTATTGGAGCGCCGTATAGCGATAGAAACAGCACTATTGCTGATATTGGGGAGGTATATCTTATCTATGGAAGTTCTGGTTTGAGTGGTGATAAGCTTCTTAATGAGTCTGCAGATTTTAATGTTACTTTTACAGGTCAGAATGCTTCAGACAAGGCAGGATTTACTGTTGAGGCAGGGGACCTTAACAATGATTCTATTGATGATATTATTATTGCGGCAAATGAGTGGCAGAACAGTGGTGGTATTACTTATGGACGGGTTTATGTGATATTCGGTACCAGTACTGCGAGTTCATTGTCTGGAACTTTTGCACTTGCTAGTGCTAATGCCACCTTTGACGGTCCTGCTCCTCAGGTTGATTTTGGCAAGGGCCTGGCTGTAGGGGATGTTACTGGCGATGGTTTTAATGATCTGCTTATCGGCGCTCCCAAGTATGATGATGCTGGCGAGGGCACAGATATAGGATTGATTTATATTGTCAATGGGTCGATTAATAATGGAATGTCCGGCACTGCAGAATCACACTCTAATGGTTCTTATTATGGCCAGTCCGGCTCTGCCCAGCTGGGATTTTCAATAGATGCTTCTGGCGATGTTAATAATGATACTATAACTGATTTCCTTGTTGGGGCAAGGCTTGATGATTCTTCTGGCAAAAATACTGGAAAGGTTTATCTGATATATGGAAGAAGTGCGTATTCTAATTATACAGCAATTAATTCTGTCTTAAATGCTTCCTGGTATGGAGAGGCATCAGATGATGAGTTGGGTTATTCTGTTTTGATTGGCAATCTTTTGAATGATAGTTATGGCGATGTGATGATATCTTCTTTTAATCAGAGTAATATTGGCGGGAATTTTGCAGGAAGGTTTTATGTGATTTATGGCCAGAATGTTACTGATAGTGCTGATCAGAATATAAGCAATGCAGCTAATGCTTCTTGGTATACTCCTTATGGAGGCACAGGAAGTTCTATGGCTGCGGGTAGTTTGGTTGCGTGCGGCCAGTACGACAGCCCTCCAGGTCTTTCAGAACCGGGGCAGTGTTTTGTTGTTAATGAGATTAATCTGGCAGAGGAAATTGTAACTCCTGAAACTACTACAACTACTGATGGCGGTGGCGGTGGCGGAAGTCCAGGACCTCCGGCAACTCCTGGTTTTTGTATAAGACTGCCTGTATCTATTGACACTCCTCCGCCGATTATGCCTACTGATTTAATGTCTGTAACTGTTAAGAGCGGTCATACTCAAGTGGGTTTTAGTATTCCTGGTTTTGGATATTATAGAAAACTAAATGCTTTCGAAGCAACTCAAAGTGGTGATACTTATTCCTGGACTTTTGATGTTGAAGTTCCTTCTTTGGCAACTCCTGGTGAGTATGCTGCGTATGTAACTACTATGGATGGTGTGCAGTGTGGCAATCCGCATTATTTTGAAGTTGAATCTTTTATGTGCCAGATGCCTGCAACAGAATTAGAAGATATTGGTTTTGAAGATACTGATTATACAAGACAGTTTGATTTAGCATATATTGATGAACAAAAAAGCACAGTTGAAGTTATTGGTTCTACACCTTTGCTTCCTGCAGATGGTTATGTTGTTGAAGATATTGCCAATATTCCTGAATCAGCCACAATTGCGTATTGTGATGGTGGAGAAATTGTGGAGATTGATATTTCTTTTGAATCTCATAATTCTTATTTTGCTGACCAGGTAGATATTAATTTTGTGGAAAACAAATGCAGAATTGAACAGGCCGCGCAGTCAGAAATTATTGGTTCTGCAGATGATTTAGTAAGTCCTGGCAGCAATACAGTTACTGTCTCAATGGGGGCAGTTGTTGATATTACCGGAGCGATTACTGCTGGTGATTTGTCTGGTTTTTCATCTCATGCTTCTGCTTGTGTTCAGGTTAATGAACAAGGAGAATTTGCAGTCATGTCTGCAAGTTGCGCTCTCAAGTCTTGTGAAGAAGGTAAAACCCTGCACTGGTGTGATTGCCAGTGTGTTGATACTGATGTTGTTGAAAAAGATGATGCTTTGCAAAAGAAATTAATAAAAGAATCTCAGCAGCAAGCACAATCTTCAGCATCTGTGTCTTCTGCAGGCGTTCCTCAGATTTTTGGAGGTGGAACAGGAAGCACTTTATTTAGTGGAAGTTCTATTCAACTTCCTCCTGAAGCGTTTGAACATCCGATTGGTATAAGGATGAACTATCCTGGCTCTTCTTCAAATGCAGCAGCTGCGCTTGGCAGTATTACTGGAATGGCAGCTGCCGGTCCTACTGGAACTCCTGCAGGTACAGGAACTCCTGGTTCTTCAGGATTGCCTCCTGGTTTTGATCCTGCAGGCCATCGTGGTCATGAAGATGAAGAAGACATTCCTCCTGTTTGTGATCCTTCGATTCCTCTTGACTCTGCTCCTGATCCTACTCCTACTCCTGCTCCTACTCCCACTTATGGTCCTCCTGCTCCTGCTCCTACTCCCACTTATGGTCCTTCTACTCCTACACCTACTCCTGCTCCTACTCCCACTTATGGTCCTCCTGCTCCTGCTCCTACTCCCACTTATGGTCCTCCTACTCCTACTCCTACTCCTACTCCGACTCCTACTCCAACACCTTCTCCGACTCCTACTCCTCAACCAACTCCTGAAGCAACACCTACTCCTACTCCGAGTTTTAAACGATGTCGTACTGTAGGTATGTGTGAAATTAATGAAGGGACATGTCCTGAAGGCGAGTGGTGCGATCCTAAGGATTGCAGCTGTAAGTTTAAGCCAGTTCCAACCCCTGAAGCAACACCTACTCCGACTCCTACTCCAACACCTATTACTCCTATTCCTTCAGGAATTACTGTTTCAGTTGGCGAGGTTTTACAACCAAGATTCCCTACTAAAGGCGGTCCTTTTGAAGCAACCAGTTGGGGCGCAGTAGGTCCTCAAAGAGGCAACTGGCCTAGCGGTACTAACTTAGAATGCCCTGGCGTAAGTGCTCCTTCAGAGCCGTCATCATCTACACCATCCACACCATCACCAGAATCAACACCTTCAGACCAAGAACCAGAAGAAGAAGTTCCTGGATTATTGCCAAGTGAAGGTCAGGAAGTAGAAGGAGATCTTGAAGAAGGTAAAGCCACTCCTAGTGATTCATCTTCTCCAAGTAGTTCACCATCTGCAGGCACTGAGTCAGTTTCTTCTCCATCTGTTTCAGAAGATTCAGGTCCAGCAGCATTGCCTGGAGAAAGTTCCTCTATCGGAGGCTTGGGTGGTGGCACCCCCCAAGGTTCCCTAATCGCTCCTTTTCCTCCTTTGATAACTGGAAGTGCTGTTTGTGTTGGTTCTCAGATTACTGGTGCAGCTTCAGCTAATCCTGATAGTTCTTATTGTGGTAGAGGTGTTTCTGCTCCTAAGGCAGGTGATCCTGTTACTGTTCATGGTGAGTTGGAAAGGCAGGTTGAATCTATGGAAGAACATTGTCCAAGAAGGTCTTGCATTGGTTGTCCTGCTCCGTGTCCTGTTCCTGAGATTCCTAAGATTGATCAGCCTGGTGAAGGCAGTGGCGGTGGCGGTGGTGCTGGCGGTCCTTCTGGTAGTGGCGGTGGAGGAGGTCATCCTCTTGCTTGTGATCCTGGAATGTTTAGTGAAAACGAAGCTGCTAAATTTTCAGATGATGCTGTTGAAAGAGAAGCTGAGATGACCAAGGCAATGGCTTTGGATAGTGTTGTTGATTATTCAGTTGATAAGGTCAATAATATGGTGGAAACTGTTAAAAATGCCCCTAATGTGATTTCAAACTATGTTGATTCTTTTGATGCAGATGGTTTAGCTATGAAATCACCGCAAAGAATCACTCCTCCTGGTTCGATGCATTCAAACAGTTTGATTACCGGCAGCGCAGTTGATGATACTGGATTTACATCGTCTGGAACCGAACCAAAACAAATATCTTCAGTTCCTGTAACTACTGACGGATTTATTGAAATTTTTAATCCATTGCAAAAAGCTATTAAATTATCAGATTATGAATTAAGAGATAATACTGGAAG
>WJKI01000029.1 GCA_014729195.1 Candidatus Woesearchaeota archaeon | reverse complement strand
TTCGAATCCCAGTCGGCGCATATACTTTCTAACCAAACATATATAAATACCGAATTCTTTAATTATTGCATGGCAAAAAGCATATTATACTGGCATCCATGGATATATAAAATAGGACTATTACTCTATCACGGCAGATATCTAAGCAAAAGATATGAATACATTTCCCGGCAAATAGGAAAAAACAAAGTAGTCTTAGAACCAGGATGCGGACCAGGAATATTAGCAAAATATCTAAACAAAAGCTGCAAATACATCGGCTTTGACATAGACCCGATGTTTGTAAAATATGCAAAGAAAAAAGGACTAAATGTTTACAAAGGAGATGCACTATCAAAAAAATCATACAAACGAGCAGATGCAATAGTAATGTCAGACTTTTTCCACCACATTGGAAGAAAAGATGAGAAAAAAGTATTAAAACTCTGCAATCAGTACGCGAAAAAAATAATAATATGCGAACAGCCGGCTCCAGAAATATACAAAAGAATAAAACTATTTGTATGGATATTCAACAAACTTGACCAGGATAAAAAAGGAAAAGTCAACTTAGCAGTACAAAGAACAAAAAAAGAACTATTAACAGACATGAAAAAAGGATTTGGAATAATTAAAAAGAGAAATACAATCAAAAAAATAGGAAAAGATTATATTGCAACATACGGATGATATTAATGACAGAAAAAATACTAGTAATCGCAGCCCACAATGACGACCCTATCTTCGGAGCAGGCGGAACACTTGCCAAATACGCAAAACAAGGCAAGAAAATCAAAACAATCATATTTTCATACGGAGAACTAAGCCACCCGCACCTAAAACCAGAAATAATCATAAAAACAAGAAAAAGAGAAACAAACAAAGCAGACAAAATACTCGGAGGTCAAGGCGTTGAGTACATGGACCTGAGAGACACAAACATGCTCCTGAAAATAAGAAAACCAGAAACAAAACAAAGAATAACACACATAATACAAAGAGAACAGCCAAACAAAATATTCACTCACGGAGCAAACGATCTCCACACACACCATATGGTAATCTACAAACTAATAAAAAAATTAATAAAAGAAAACAAAATAAACTGTCCTGTATACTCATTTGATGTATGGAACATAATGAAACTAAGAAAAAGAAGCACGCCAAAACTAGTAGTAGACATAACAGATACATTTCAAACAAAAATAGAAGCACTAAAAGCACACAAAAGCCAAACAAACACACTAATGAGTCTGGGATGGCTAGTGCACTTAAAAGCACGAATGAACGGATTTCACAATGAAGTAAAATACGCAGAAATATTTGACAAAATAAATTAAAAAAAGGTGTATCATGACTAAGAAAAAAATATTAGTCACAACAGACTGCTATCTTCCCAGATGGGACGGTGTTGCAAGATTCCTTTCACAACTACTTCCAGAAATAAAAGAAGAATTTGACATAACAGTAATCGCCCCTGCATTTGAAGGAAAATACCAAAAAATACCAGGAATAAAAACAATAAGACTACCAGTACTCCCAATACGATTCGGAGACATATACTTCTCATTCCAAACTAAAAACATAGCAAAATACGTAGCAGAAGCAGATCTAATATTCAACCAAACAATCGGGCCAATAGGAAAAACAGCAATAAACGAAGCAAACAAACAAGCAAAACCAGTAATAAGCTATGTGCACAGCATAGAATGGGAGCTTGCATCCAGAGCAATAAGATACCTCAAATGGATAACAGAAAAATTAGTTCTGAAAAGAGCGCAAAAACTATACAACAAATGCCAGCTAATAATAACACCATCACAAGAAACAGAAGACATACTTGAATCACACAAAATACACACAAAAAAAATAATAATAGAACTGGGAATCAACCCAAACAAATTTGCTCCGCCACTATCCAAGAAAACAGCAAAAAAAATAATCAAAATACCAGAAAAATACACGATAATAGGATTTGCAGGAAGAATCGGAAGAGAAAAAGACCTAAAAACACTGACCACCGCCTTTCTAAAAATAAACAAACAACATAAAAATGTGTTATTATTAATAGTCGGAGGGGGATTATTAAACGAAATACCGAACCACATAAAAATAATCAAAACAGGACCAAAAGATAATATCCTTCCGTATCTGCAAGCAATGGATATTTATGTCCTTCCCTCATTAACAGAAACAACATCCTTATCAACACTGGAAGCAATGTCAACAGGCCTTGCAGTAATAGGAACACCAGTAGGAATAATAAGAAGATACATAAAAGACAGCGAAAACGGATTCATATTCCCAAGAGGAGATGTAAACGTATTAACAGACAGACTAGACGAGCTAATAAGACAACCACACCTAATACAAAAACTCGGCAAAGAAGCAAGAAAAACAATAAAACAAAAAGCCCACTGGGAAGAAACAGTAAGAAAAATAAGAAAAGTACTGGAGAAGGTCTAAGCCTTCAAGCTAACAACAGCACTTAAGCCAGTTTCCGGCTTCATAGAAACTCCATAAAGAACATCGCCTTCTGAAATAACCGCATCATTATGAGAAATAACAACATACTGCGCCTTATCGCAATAATCCCTTATTAGTTTTGCAAGTTTTTCTGAATTAGTCTTATCCAAAGCAGCATCAACCTCATCCAAAACATAAAACGAAGCAGGCTCATGCTCCTGAATCGCAAACAAGAAAGCCAAAGCAGTCAAGGTCTTCTCACCACCAGACAAACTCCGAATATCCATAAACTTATTGCCAGTCAACTTAACCTTAATACGCAAGCCCTCTTCAAAAGGCTGCTCAGGATTCTCAAGCTCCAAATAAGCCTCCCCTTTAGTAGACAAATTAGTAAAAATATCCTGAAAATTCTTATTAACAACCTCCAAAGCAGAAACAAACAAATCCTTCTTATTAGTCTCAATCTCATCCATCAAATTCATGACATCCTCTTTTTCCTCAGTCAACCTTCCTTTCTTCTCCATCAAAACATTAAACTCCTTCTCAACAGTCTCATAAATCTCCAAAGCACGCATATTAACAGAACCAATATTAGACATCATCCGCTCAAAAGAAGTAATTTCTTTTTTCAACTCCTCCTCAGACTTCTTCATATTCAATTCCACACCATCATACTGAGCAAACTCCGCCTCCATGCCCGCAAATTCAGCTTTTAACCTTGCCTCTTCAATCGATAAAGTATTTACACTTAACTCCACTTTTCTTGCATTCTCTTCAATACCCAGAATCTTACTCTCAATAGAATTAATCTCATCACTTGCCTTATTTCTCCTGCTAAACAAATCCTTAAACTGTGAATGCAACTTCTCCTGCTCTTTCTCCTTTTTAATCAAAACAGAAGATTTCTTCTTAATATCAGAATCAAAACCCTTAATCTCATCAGCAAACCCCTTTTCCTCCTTTTCCAATTCCTTCATAACCTTTGCAGTATTCTCCTTATCACGACCCACCATTTCCTTTTCCTGCATATCCAGATTCTTTAATTCTGCATCAACCTTAAAACTCTCCTCTGAAAATTCCTTTTTCTTCTGCTCAAACGAATTAAGCTCAGCCAATAACCGAGGATTTCTCAACTCATTAATCTGATTTCTCAAAGTCTGCTTTTCAACTTTTAACTGAGTAAGAACCTGAGTTTCATCAGCAATTTTGTTCTCAAAAGAATCAATATCCTTGACATTTTTCTCAATCTTCTTTTTTAACTCCTGCTTATACTGTTGGCTTGCCTCTAAGTCACTTGAATCCAAATGCAAACCTTTCTCAGTCTTGATAATCTCCCCCTCCAAATGCGCCTTTAATTCCCTTAATTTATTGATTTTCAATTCATTATCCTGTCTTAATTTCTCAAATTCAACCAATTCCTTGTCATCAACCTTAACTTTTTTCTCCAATTCCTTAATCTCTTCAGTAAGATCTTTTTGCTTAAAACTGCCCTTGGTCTTATGCCTAAAACCGCCAATCATAGCACCGGAAACTTCAGCCAAGTCACCATCCAGAGTAACCATCTTAACCTTGCCAATACCTATTTTTCTGGCAGCATCAATAGAACTAACAACCAAAGTATTGCCAAACACGTAAGAAAAAATATCCTTAAACTTAGGATCAAAATCAATCAAATCAACAGCCAAACCAACAACGCCGGACTTTTTGGTCAACTCCTTAATATTCGGCTTGACAGGATTAGGACGAATCTTGTTCAAAGGAAGAAAAGCAGCAACACCAAACCTGTTTTTTTTCAAAAATTTTATACAATTAGACGCAACTTTATCATCATCCACAACAACACTGTTAATTTTCTGGGCAGCAGCAATCTCCAAAGCCAAAGAATACTTCTCATTAGTAGTTCCCAACTCTGCAACAGTGCCGTAAATCTGGCCAAGCTTATTACGATTCTCAAAAACCTTTTTAACAGCAATATTAGCAGACAAATGCTCTTTAATTCCGGCATTCTTGACCTTTAACTTCTCCAATTTTTCCTTATCAGACTGCAAATTCTTTTTAATGCCAGCAATCTTGACCGCATTATCAGAATCCTTGTTTAACAAATCATTCAATTCAAGAACCATCTTCCTGAATTGTTCCTTCTTTTTCTTCAAAACATCAATCTCATCCTTATGCTGTTGCTCTAACTTTTTAACCTTCTTGATCTGATCATCAATAGCACTAATCTGAAACTCATTCCTGTCTTTTTCCCTTAACAAAGACTGCTGTTTTTCCCTCAAACTCTGAATCTCTGCCTGCTTTTTTTCAGCATCCTTGTCAATCTTCTCAACTTTCTGCTCAATTTCGCCAGACTCATCCAACTTATGCTTTTTCTTAAATGAAGAAATCTTTTCATTTAATTCCTTAATATTGTCCTCAAAATACTTTTTTTTCTCAGCAAACTCCTTTCTTTGCTCAGTAATAAATTCCGTCTTTTTCTCCAATTCATCCAGATTAAGCTTTAACTGCTCTTTTCTCTGAACAATCCTGTTAATCTCATTCTTATGCGACGCTATCTTTGTCTTCAAAGTAGCAATATCAATCCTTAACTGCTCAGCCTCTTTTTGCAAAGAAACCTGCTCTGTCCCACCTTTTGCCTCAATCTCATCAGAAATCTCCTTAATCAAATTCTTTTTTTCAGCAATTTTACCTCTTAACTCCTTAATCTCCCCCTGCAAAGATTCTAATTTCTTTCTTCTTGAATCCGCCCTCTTAACAATCTCATTCATTTCCCCTTCTTTCTTGTTCATTCGTTTTTTAATATAAGACGCTTTATTAGTCTTAATCTTATCATTTAACTCCCTATATTTTAGCGCCTGATCCCTATCCTTTCTTAATTCTTTCAAATGAGTCTGCCTTTCCTTAAGAATAATCCCTGCCTCATTCAATTTTTCCTCAACCTTTTCCAATTCCTTCAAGGCCTTATTCTTTTTTTCCTCATAAACAGAAATACCCGCAATCTCTTCAATAATCTGCCTTCTTTCAACAGGAGACATCTCAACCAAACGAACAATATCCCCCTGTAAAATAATATTGTAACCATCAGGATTAATCTTAGCCAATCCCAACAAATCAACAACCTCCTGCCGAGTATGAGTCTTGCCATTAATCTTATACTTACTCACCCCATTAGGCTTGACAATCCTGGAAACCTTAACAACATCCTCCTCAACAGGAAAAACTCTTTTTGAATTATCAAAAGAAATACTCACTTCCGCAGCCTTAGCAGGCTTCTTGGTCTTCCCCCCGTTATAAATAAGATTAGCAGACTTCTCAGCTCTCAATGACTTGGAAGAAGACTTACCTAAAACAAAACACACCGCGTCCAAAACATTAGACTTACCACTGCCATTAGGACCCAAAATTATGTTAAACCCATCCTCAAACAAGAGCTCAGTCCTCCTGCCAAAAGACTTAAAACCGTCCATAACCAGCTTGGTTATCTTAGTCCCAAATACCGGAGCTTCGTCTACCATAACCAAAATGTAGAAGATACCCCTATATAAAGGCTTTGCTTAAGACAAGAAAGAAAAAAAGAAAGAAATCAGAACTTATTATCTTTCCAATAAGTATGCCCAGGGCCACACTTATTAATACACGCCTCCTGAGTATGGCTTCCCAAGAACCGCACATAAGCCCCGCTTATAGTACCATCAGGATTATACTCAAAAGAACCAGGATGACAATAACACTTGCCATAATTAGGTGTATGATGACCTGCACCAGCCCAATAATATTGACCAGTTCCAGCAACAACCTCAGCAGTTGCGCTCATAAAATACAAAGAGGCAATGCAAATAACTGCAATACCAATAATAGAACAAAAAGCTATAGTAATGAAATTCTTTTCATCCATTGAAATTCACCTCGTTTATACAAGAAAATGAAAAAGTAATATATAAACCTTATGCTTAATATTGTCCCAAACTTGACTGTTTTTTTTTGGATTTTAACTTCTTAACAGTCATCCAGCTATGCCGGACAATATCTGGACACTTATCCAAATGCAATTCCAAAAAATGCCTAGTATTAGGATCAGAAGGATAACCAGAACCAAAATCCATACCCACTTTTTTCTTTAACTTTTCAATTTCTTTATCTCTTGTTACTTTTGCTATAATTGAAGCAGCAGAAACAACAGGATACTTTAAATCAGCCTTATGAGAAACAACCAACTTAATATCCTTATTATCCAACAATTTCAATACATACTTCTTATACGCCCCCAAATTAGGACTAGGACAATCCAAAATCGCCTTATCTGGCTTTAACGCATTGATTAAATCTGCAGAAGTGACTGCCTCAAGCCAATTCAAATTAGATGACTTAGGACCATCAACAATAACATCAATCTCCTTAGGAGATAATTTAACAATCTTATGTCTTTTTGCAATTTTAATTATTTCATTAAACAAACGCTCCCTTGTCCTTGGAGTTAAAAGTTTAGAATCCTTAACACCAAGGGAAACAAGTTTAGGAATATCCTCTTCTTTTACAACTAAACCACACATGACCATCGGGCCAATAGCAGGGCCGCGGCCCGCTTCCTCAACACCACAAATTAATACCATATTTTAAACTAAGATTTTAGAGTTTTTAAAGGTTTGGAGGAAAAATATAAATACCTGCGCACTTTCATAACAAACATGAAACCAATAACTGACACAGACATGATACAATTCGTGGGAATAAAAAAATTAGACCCCATGGATCAGGAACTAATAAACCGCATTTCCACAGAAAACTTTGAAAAAATCAAAAGAAAACTCAAAAACATAGTTAAGCTAAGAGTACACATCAAAACATATGAACATGAAGGCAAACAAAAAAAATACTCAATACACCTTCAAGCAGCAGCGCCGGCAGGAATATTAAACGTAGACAAAGAAGCAGGATTTGACCTTGCAAGAACATTGAATAAGGCCTTTGAAAATATGCGGCAGGTAATAGAACATACGTATCATCAAGAAGGAGAACAAGGAACTGAAAGACAATAAGAAAACAATGTAATTCTGAAAATCGTAAATATCGCGAGTTCCACTGGTCAAGTGGCCACAGGATATTTAAATGATACATACTTTAATTTTATTATGTTAAATATTAAATTAAGTCGAAAAGACATACAAAAAGGTTTGAAAATACCTGAGGAATTATCACCCAACCTAGCATATTTATGTGGAATCCTAGTCGGAGACGGAAGTATACAATTCAGAAAAAATAAAAACGAATATGTTATAAAATGTGTTGGAAATCCTCGCGATGAACGAGAATTTTATATTCAAATAATTCGCCCCCTTCTAAAAAAACTCTTTAATATAACCCCGAATATGCAACATTTTGATTCTAAAACAACATTTGGTTTTCGAGTATATTCCAAGACTATATTTATCTTTTTAACTAAGAAGATTGGTTTATTTCAAGGTAAAAAAGATCAAAAACTATGCATCCCACAAAAAATAAAAAAAGGTAAAAATCTTCTTATTCCTTTCATAAGAGGACTTTTTGATACCGATGGATGTATCTGTTTTAAAAAGAAATATCGTTCGTTACCTTATTATCCAGTCATAAGCATTTCATCACAAAGTAAAAAATTAATAAAAGAAATTTCCAATGAACTTAAAAAATTAGAATTTAAAATTGTGGAAACGTATGATTACCTAGTAAAAGATAACAGAATTAAAAAAGGATACACCGTAATAAATAGGATTGAATTAAATGGCAAAAATAATCTTAGATTATGGCTCTCAAAAATTAGTTTCTATAGCCCTAAACATTTGAAGAAGATAAATGGGAAAGTCATAGCGGAGAGAGGATTTGAATTCAGCAGCGACCTTTCCCAAATCGCTTCCTCTGACCTCCGGGTTATGAGCCCGGCAGACACTCCAGACTGTCCTACTCCGCTGTAAAGAGAATTAACATCGACCCGTTTATAAAGCTTTTCTTCATCTGAGGATGTATTGAAAATCTCGCTAACGCTCGGATTAGCAGCTTCAAATTCTGCAGTATATTCCTCATTGCGAACATGCTCGTCAAAGCAAGCTTTGCCGGCAATCATCATACCACTCTGATTTCTCCAAAGGAGCTCTTGCCAACTTTGTTGCCAAGCCTTCAAAAAGCAAGCTCTTTTGAAGCAACCCTCTTATCCGCTTTTATTTTTGAACCGATAAAATTTGACTGATGCTGCTAACCTACATTTTCAACACCCCCCCCTCCATCTGCACCTCGTCTAATAATCCGAAACATTTAAATAATTATCTCAATTGAAAAAATAAAGGGTTATATACTATTTGCGCTGAAGTGACATAACTGGCTAATGCATTGACATAAGAAGAAAGCCCTTCTTTATGAAACAAAACTGCCAATCCAGTTTCCTTCGGGATGCACGAAAAATTCGCAAAATAAGCTGCCGTGGCACAACCTGGTACTGCGCTGGATTGCTAATCCAGTTTCCTTCGGGATTTCCCGGTTCAAAAGTTCGAAGGTTCACGCCTTCAGCATGAAAGTCCGGGCGGCAGCGTATTTTCCAAAAAAAAAGGTGATATATTGAAACAACTAATGATATTGACTGCATTATTACTTCTGATACCACTTGCACAAGCATATAATCAACAAGACATCCTAAACGCACAAAAAGTAACAACACACCTGGAACTATCACAAGATATAGAACTGGTAAAAAAAGGGCCAGGATATACAGTAGACCTTCTGACCGCAGAGCTATACAATTTTCCGCAGGACGACACAACCCAAAGAATACTCAAAAGACAAACAGAACCAAAATCAGAAAAAAAAGATGACATGCTAAAATTCCGATGGCCAAGCCCCAACCCAAAATTAAATATTAAGGTAACAAGCACAGTAGAAACAAGAAATGAATTCAATCCATTAAAAGAAAAAATAACCTACCCCATCCGCGACCAACTGGACAGAGGATATGACAACTTTCTCAAACCAACACAATTCATAGACTTCCTAGATCCTGCAATCAAAACAAAAGCCAAAGAACTTGCAACCGAAGAAGACGACCTATATATAATAGTAAGCAGAATCGCAAACTGGGTAAATAAACAAGTAAAATACGACCTAAACACCAAAACAGAAAAAGCAACACAAACTGCAAGCTGGGTAATGCAAAACAAACAAGGAGTATGTGATGAAATAACAGGACTTTTCATAGCATTACTCCGGGCCGCGGACATCCCTGCAAGATTTGTATCAGGAATCTCATACACACCAACAATAGAAGGAGAAAAATGGGGCTCACACGGCTGGGCAGAAGTATTTTATCCTGAACGAGGATGGGTGCCATATGACATAACATTCGGACAATACGGAAGAATTGATCCAGGACACATAAAATTCAAAGAAACATTAGATCCCCGGGACAAGCCAATACGATTTGAATGGTACGGAAGAGACGCAGGACTAGAAGCAAAAGATATCAAAATAAAAGCCGACATACAAGAAACAGAAGGGAGAGCAGACGCAGTAATAAGCATACTAACAAGAATAGCAAAAAAAGAAACAGGAATCGGCTCATACAACCTGGTAACAGCAGAAATAACAAACCTAAAAGACCACTACATAACAAAAGAAATGATACTCGCAAATGTAGAAGAAATGGAAATACACGGCTCAAAGAAAAAACTGGCCGTACTAAAACCAAATGAAAAACAAAAACTATACTGGCGGGTAAAAGTAAAAGAAGAAATTGATCCAGAATACACCTATGACGTGCCAATAGAAGTATATACTCAATGGGGCGATGTGGGAACAACAAAATTCAGAGCAAAAAAAGACTATCCAGTATACAGTCTAGATGACATTGTCAAAATACAAGATGCAATAGAAGCGGGAGAATACGTGATTCAAGCAAAAAAATACACCCCTCCAAAAGAAACAGAAACAAAAAAAACAACACAAACAATCAAAAAAGAACCACCAAAAGAAAAAACAGGAATAATACAAAAGATTATTAAATGGCTTAAACAAATATTCAGATGAAAATGGAAGAAATAGAAAAAATAGTACCAGACACATCAGTAATAATTGAAGCACTAGTATCAGAAAAAATACGCAAAAAAGAACTCAAAGTTAAAGAAATAATTCTTCACGAAGCAGTATTTGCAGAACTGGAACACCAAGCCAACCAAGGAAAAGCAATAGGATACGTGGGAATAGATGAACTAAAAAGAATACAAGAACTCGCAAAAAAAGACATATTCACACTAAGAATACTCGGCCATAGGCCAACAGGACCAGAAATAAGATATGCAAAACTCGGAGAAATAGACGCACTAATACGACAAATAGCCTGGGAAGAAGACGCAACACTAATGACTTCAGACAAGGTTCAGGCAAGAATAGGAGAAGCAAGAGGAGTGAAAATACACTTCATTCCACTGGAAGGCAAAACCAAGCAGATAAAACTTGAAAAATACTTTGACAAAACAACAATGTCAGTACACCTAAGAGAAGGAATAGCAGCAAAAGCAAAAAAAGGCAAACCAGGAGCATGGGACTTTATCAACATCACAAAGAAAAAACTGACAGCAGAAGAAATAAAAGAAATATCAAGAGAAATAATAGAAGAAGCACGCAGCAGAACAGACGGCTTTCTGGAAATAGAAAGAGAAGGAAGCACAATAATACAACTTGGCCTATACAGAATAGTCATAACAAAACCCCCCTTCTCAGACGGATGGGAAATAACAGCAGTAAGACCTGTGAAACAACTTAATCTAAAAGATTACAACATGGGAGAAAAACTAACAGCACGAATTGCAGGACAAGCAGAAGGTATACTAATCGCAGGAGCACCAGGACACGGAAAAACCACTTTTGCCCAAGCACTATCCATACACTTCGCACAACAAGGAAAAATAGTAAAAACAGTAGAAGCCCCGCGCGACCTAATACTCCCTCCAGACGTAACACAACTGGCAATAAGCAGAGGAACGCCAGAAGAAATACATGACATACTATTATTATCCCGACCAGACTACACAGTATTTGATGAAATGAGAAACACAAACGACTTCATGCTTTACTCTGATTTGCGATTGGCCGGTGTAGGAATGGTAGGAGTAATCCACGGAACAAACCCCATGGATGCAATACAACGATTCATTGGCAAACTAGACCTGGGAGTAATACCCCATGTCGTAGACACAGTAGTATTTATCAAAAACGGAGAAATCGGAGCAGTACTCTCAGTAAAAATGATAGTAAAAGTGCCGGCAGGAATGACAGAAGCAGATCTGGCCAGACCAGTAATAACAGTAGATGACTTTGAAACAGGAAAAGCAGTAGCAGAAATATATTCATATGGAGAAGAAACAGTTGTAGTCCCTGTAAATGAAATCAAAGAAAAACAAACAGGAGTAAAAAAACTGGCAATAAACGCAATAGAAAGAGCATTCCAGCGCTATACCGACTACATGAAAATAGAAGTACCCTCAGAATCAAAAGCAATAATATACGTGCCGGAAGAAAGAATCGCCGGAATAATAGGAAGAGAAGGAAAAAACATCAAACACTTAGAAGAACAACTTGGAATAGGATTAGATATCAAAGCACTTGGAGAAGAAGACCAACAACAAAAACCAGAAGGAGATGAAATATCATACGACCTTGAAGAAAGCGGAAAATACTTTGAATTCTACCTAGACCCAAAAATGCAGGGAAAAGACATAGACCTGTATATAGAAAATGATTACTTAGCAACATTTAATGTAGGCAAAAAAGCCACAATACGAATAAAAAAACAAAATCCCCTTGGCAAATCAATTTCTAATGCGCGAAAGTACGGAGAAAGAATAAGAATACTTGCTTAATAACACCAAAAGATATATAAATTCAAATACAACAAAGATAAAATATGCTAGATATAAACTTACTGCGGGAAAAACCAGAAATAGTCCGTGAAAACCTAAAAAAAAGATTTCAAAAAGATAAAATTACACTAGTAGATGAAACCATAAAAAAAGACCAGCAATGGAGAGAACTAAAGAAAAAAAGCGACGACCTACGGGCAAGAAGAAACACATTATCACAGGAAATAAACCAGGCAAAAAAAAACAAAAAAGACGCATCAAAACTAATAGAAGAAGCATCAAAAATACCGGATAAAATAAAACAAATAGACCAGGAAAAAGAAAAACTGGAAAAAGAAATCCAATCCAACCTTAAAAAAATACCCAACATAATCCACAAAAACGTGCCAATAGGAAGAGATGAAAATGAAAACAAAGTAATCAAAACAATAGGAAAACCAATAAAACCAAAATTTAAACTGGCAAACCACGGAGACCTTCTGGAAACACACGGACAAGCAGATTTTGAAACAGCAGCAAAAATATCCGGAGCAGGATTTTACTTTCTAAAAAACAAAATAGCCTGGCTAAACCAAGCATTATTACGGTATTCAATAGACTTTCTTCGCAAAAAAGGATACACATATGTAGAACCGCCCTTAATGCTCCGCAAAGAACCATACTCCGGAGTGGTTGAAATGAGTGATTTTGAAAACGTAATGTACAAAATAGAAAATGAAGATCTATATTTAATCGCAACAAGCGAACACCCCCTAATAGCACAATTCATGAACACGAACATACCAGAAGAACAACTGCCGATAAAACTAGTAGGATACAGCATGTGCTTTAGAAAAGAAATCGGCTCACACGGCGTAGACACAAAAGGATTATTCAGAACACACCAGTTCAACAAAGTAGAACAAATAATCATATGCAAACCAGAAGACAGCTGGAAATACTTTGAAGAACTGTTAAAAAACACTGAAGAAATATTTAACTCACTAGAAATGCCATACCAGCTGCTGGAAATGTGTTCAGGAGACCTGGGAACAATGAAAGCAAAACAAATAGACCTGGAATTATGGATGGCAAAACAAGGAAAATACCAGGAAGCAACATCCCTAAGCAACTGCACAGACTATCAGGCAAGACAACTCGATATTAAATCCATAGACAAAAATTTCAACAAAACAATACTGCACACACTAAACAACACAGCAATAGCAACCTCAAGAGTTCTCGTAGGAATAATAGAAAATTTCCAGCAAGCAGACGGCACAATACTAATCCCAAAAGCACTGCACAAATACACGGGGTTCAAATCAGTATGAATATACCAGCAATAGTATGGCTGATGCTGGGAACAATATTATCCGTATTCTCATATTACCTTGGAAAAGACTTTATCCTATTCTTTTACTCAGGAATAATTATAATCGCACTGGGAATATTCAAAATAACATTGCAATACATCTTTTCTGAAAAAGCAAGCAAAACAGAAAAACAAAAAATATCACAACAGGAACACTACACCAGCTGCAGACACTGCAACAATATTGTGCGAAAGATTGATTATTACTGTTCAATGTGCGGAAAACAATTGAGATGAAGAAAAACTTATAAACCCCATACCATTAATAAATACCATGAGTATGTTCAAAGATATGCTGGGGGCAGAAGAAAGACTGATAACAAACGAGTACGCACTAGACTATGAATTTATCCCAAAACTACTTCCATTTAGAGAAGAAAAACAAAAACAAATAGTAAACTCCATAAAACCCCTACTCTCAGAAAGAAACGGAAGAAACCTTTTTGTCTACGGTGCACCAGGAATAGGAAAAACTGCAGCAGCACGATGGGTATTACGCGATCTTGAAGAAAACACAGAAGGTGTTATCCCTATTTATGTTAACTGCTGGCAAAAAAACACCAGCTATAAGATTTTTTTAGACATATGCGAACAAATGGGATACAAGTTCCTGCAAAACAAAAAAACAACAGAGCTATTTAGAATAATCCAAAAAGATCTTAACACAAAAGCAGCAGCATTTATATTTGACGAAATAGACAAAATTGAGGATTTTGAATTCTTATATACCCTACTTAATGAAATCTATCACAAATCCATCATACTCATAACAAACCACAAAGAAATACTGACAGACATGGAAGAAAGAATAAAATCCCGGCTAATGCCAGAAAGCCTTGAATTCAAGCCATATAACGCCGACGAAACCTATGAGATAATAAAACAAAGAGCACGACTTGCAATAGTAGAAGGGGCATTAACCGAAGAGGCACTGGGCTTAATCGTAGACAGTGCAACACAAAAACAAGACATAAGAACAGGAATACACTTATTACGTGAAAGCACACGAATAGCAGAAGATGAAAGCTCAAAAAAAATAAATATCAGACATGCTGAGAAAGCAATAACAAAACTTGAAGACTTTCAAATAAAAAAATCAAGTGATTTAGAAGAAGACACCCGATTCATTCTCTCAGCAATCAAAGAAAACTCAGAGAAAAAAATAGGAGATATATTTAATGAATACAAGCAAAAAGGCGGAGTGAGTGCATACAAAACATTTCAAAGAAAAGTTGAGAAATTGAACAAATTAGGGTTTATCACAGCAAATAAAGTATGCGATAAAAATGGCAACACAACAATATTAAGCGCCTCTAAAAAATTAACAGAATTTTAATACATACCCTTCATCAATTTTCTAAAATCAGGAACAAATCTCTCAAGAATAAAAATTCTTTTCTCAGAAACAACCTCACAATAATTTTTAACCATACCACAAGGAACAATTTCCATATATTCCGCCCCAACAACATACAATAAAACATACCCTTTAAAGAGTTGGGCAATATTCAGAGAATTTTCTAGTAGGCTTTCTTCATCAATAAAAGAATCTGCAAAAAAATTGCCCGTAATTCTATCCCTGCCAGCAACAAGAATACAACCCTCATAATCCTTGCGCCTGGAAAATGCACTAATCAAACGATTATAATATATCAAATCCTCAAGCGAAGTATCTCCCACAAAACCTAAAAAACATTCGTTATTTATAAATAATCCGGCAAAATTCCTGACAAAGCCACTGGTCAGGCCTGTGCGAGATATATAAACAAATTTTCTATCTAATACTATAGAGGTGATTAATATGAACCTGGATATGAGCATACCAACAATAAGAGACCTGCTATTTGAGCAAATCAAAGCAGTATCAGTGCCAGAAGGAGCACTGCGACTAAGGAGGCAGCGCGAAACAAGTTTCGCTGGTCTCCAAATTTAAAAATTTAGAGGTGAATAAAAAATGAAAACAAAACTGATATTTGACACAGATGAGCTGGAAAAAGACATTTTCATGCCAGCAGACGAAGAAGTAGATGTTCTGAATATCTTTGAAACAAAAGATCGAGACATCTACACAGAAGACGGAATAAACACCCGGCTGGAAGACGAAGAAATCAATGGAATAGAAGAAGGATTCATGCTAGGCTGGATATCAGCCTAAAATTTTAATTATTCTTTTTCTACCATATACAGTAAAACACAAAAAATAATACATAAGCTTTTTAAATGCTCTACACTTAGAATTTACTATGAGAATCCTAAACAAAGACGAATACCGAGTAAACAAATCAAAAATACACCAAGAAATAGAAGAAGGAGCAATATTCATACATCCCACAGACACTATCTACGGAATAGGCTGTGATGCAACAAATCCCAAAGCAGTAAACAAAATAAGAGAAGCAAAAGAACGCCAAACACAACCATTCTCAGTAATCGCGCCATCAAGCAAATGGGTGCGCGAAAACTGCGAAATAACACCAGAAGTAGAAAAATGGATAGAAAAACTTCCAGGACCATACACCATCATTATAAAACTAAAAAATACTTCTGCAATAGCAAAAGAAGTAATACCCGGCAAGAAAACAATAGGAATAAGAAGACCAGACCACTGGATAAGCGAACTAGCAACAGAACTGGGAAAACCAATAGTAACAACCTCAGCAAACAAAGTAGGAGGGAGCTTCATGACCAATACCGATGATTTACACTGCGACATCCAAAAGAAAATCGCTTTCATCCTATACGAGGGAGAAAAACAAGGAAAACCAAGCTCCATAATAGACCTAACAACAGGCGAAGGAGAAATAATAGAACGATGAAAATACTTGCTGCCGGCGACAACGAAAAATTAAAAATTTTTCGAGCCATCCACCAGCAAAGGTGCATAAAATGAAAATACTCGCTGCTGGAGACATACACGGGGATACGCGGATTGCAAAAGAACTGGCAGAAAAAGCAAATAAAGAACAAGTTGATTATGTAATTCTATGCGGAGACATAACACAAGGAGACCAAAACACAGAAGGATTAATCGGACCATTTGTAAAATTAGGAAAAAAAGTCATCCTAATACCCGGAAATCACGAAACACTTGCAACAGCAGATTTTCTGGCAGAACTTTACGGAGCTAAAAACCTACACGGATATGCCATCAAAACAAAAGACAAAATAGGAATATTCGGATGCGGAGGGGCAAACATAGGATTATCACAATTAACTGAAAATGAAATTTTTGGCAAATTAAAAAAAGGATTTGAAAATATTAAAGGACTATCAAAGAAAATAATGATAACACACGTGCATCCCTCGGAAAGCAAAATGGAAAAATTCACTTCATTCTTTCCAGGAAGCGCAGGAGTAACAAAAGCTATTAAACAATTTAAACCAGATTTTTTACTTTGTTCTCATGTACACGAAGCAGAAGGAATAGAAGAAAAAATAGGAAACACCCGCATTTTAAATGTTGGAAAGAAAGGAAAGATAATAGAATTCTAAAATAATTAACCCTTCATAACACCATACGGAACAACCTTGACAACCTTTTTTGCCAAGCATAATTTGTCTGATACACGGATTACTTCATCAATATCCTTATAAGACTGCGGACCTTCCTCTGCAAGGCCTTTCCAAGAACCCTGCTTAACAGTAATATCCTTTTTCTCCAGTTTTTTCTTAATCTCCTCACCCCTGAACTGCTTCAAAGCAGCAGAACGAGACATAACCCTTCCAGCACCATGAGCAGTGGAACCCCAAGAATTAATCATAGACTCCTTAGTGCCTGCAAGAATATACGAAGCAGTACCCATGCTGCCAGGAATAATAACCGGCTGACCAACTTTTCTATATACCTCCGGAACCTCTTCCCTG
>WJKI01000028.1 GCA_014729195.1 Candidatus Woesearchaeota archaeon | reverse complement strand
TATAAACCTTTCGCTTTTTATCACTCTATTGTGACAAATAACATTTATAATATGCTTCTATATATAGAGAAAATATGGGGAATATCAAGGTTAGTGACGCTATTGTTAGACCATTTACTCATTTTTCAAGGTTGTTCTTAGGAGCAATCCTTTCTTTAATCCCGGTTTTAAACCTGTTTTCAGTGGGTTATTTAATTAAATGTATTAACAAGCCAGGGATGCCTGCCTGGAGCTTAAATGTGTTTTTAAAAGGATTGCTAGCCTTAATTATTGCTTTTGTTTATGCAATTCCTGCGTCTATTTTATTCGGTTTTGTTTCTATGATGAATCTGCCTTATGATAATTTGTTCATGATACCTTTTTTAGTCTTGGTCATGATTACAGGATATATTATTCCTGCTGCAATAATTAATTTTGCAAAAAACGGTTTTTTCTTCAAAAATGTGTTTAAAAAGGCTTTTTCTCCTGAGTATTTTATAGCTTTCTTGTTAGGCCTGTTCTGGGCTGGCTTGTTGAATTTTATTAGTGTTGCAGCAATGAGAATCTTGTTTTTTGTTCTGCCTTTGAGTATTTTCATTATTGTAAGTGTATTAATTTCTTCAGTTTTATTTTTCGCTTCAGAAATAACATTTATATCATTGCTCAGCGAGGCTTCATGAAAACCAAAACCTTTATATACCACCTAGTTATACTTTATATCAATCGTTCTAAGTGATATAATGAAAGAGAATAAAGAACTAAAAACCGGCACTACTACAGTTGGAATTGTTTGTAAAGACGGAATAGTTTTAGCAGCTGACAAAAGGGTTACTGCTGGTTATGTGGCTAATAAGAAATTCAAGAAAATCGCAAGCATTACTGATAAGATGGCTTTGACAATGACTGGTGTTGTTAGTGAAGCTCAATTGCTTATCAATTTAATCAAGGCAGAATTAAAACTTAAGGATATTCATACTAACAGGCCTTCTACTGTGCCAGAGGCAGCTAATTTACTTTCTGGATTAATCTATTCTAATGTGAGAAAGATGTCCATGATTCCAGGAATAGCGGCTTTCTTATTGGGCGGAGTGGATGATAATGATTTCTACTTGTATGATTTGGGAGCAGACGGCTCTGTTCAGAAAATTGAGAATTATAGCGCTGATGGTTCTGGATGTTTATTTGCATTAGGTGTTCTGGAAACCTTGTGGAAAAAGAATTTGACAATTGATGAAGGTGTGAAAGTGGCTGCAAAAGCAGTTAATGCAGCAATCCAGAGAGACCTTTACACAGGTAATGGTATTGATGTTATAGCAATTACAGGGAAAGGAGTGAAGACAGTTATGGAGAAAGAGTTGACCGCAGTTCTTCAGATTGATTAAGTCTTTTTAAAATACTATGGCAGATATTATTAAAGAAATTTTGAAGTTTATGCCGTCTAATGTTGTTTCTGATGCGGCATTTGAGGGAGCGAACATAGTCCTCTATACTAAAGACAAGAAATTCTTCCTAGATAATAAAGGCGAAATAAGAAAAGTTGTTAATGAGTTCAAGAAAAGGATTGAATTACGGCCTGATCCAAGTATTACTATGGATATGGAAAAGGCCAAGGAAGCTATTGTTAATTTGCTTCCTGAGGAAGCGAATATTGGTAACGTGTTGTTTGCTCCACAAAGATCTCTGGTTACTATTGAAGCTGAAAAGCCGGGCCTGGCTATTGGCAAGCAGGGAGCTTTGTTAAGAGAGATAAGAGAAAAAACTTTATGGGTTCCTTTAATCAAGAGAACTCCTGCTTTGAAATCCAATTTGATTGAGAATATCCGGGCGGTTTTGTATCAACATTCAGATTATAGAAGAAAATTTTTGGACAAGGTGGGTCATAGGATTTATGATGGCTGGATTAGGGAGAAAAAGTCTGAATGGATTCGTATGACTTGGTTAGGAGGTGCAAGACAGGTTGGAAGATCTTGTTTGTTTTTGCAGACTCCTGAGTCAAGGGTTATTCTTGATTGCGGTATTAATGTTGCTGGCGAGGGTTCTGAGGCTTTTCCTATGCTTGATGTTCCTGAATTTAATATTAATGAGTTAGATGCTGTTATTGTTACTCATTCTCATTTGGATCATTCTGGTTTTGTTCCTTACTTGTTCAAGTTTGGTTACCGCGGTCCTGTTTATTGCACTTTGCCTACAAGGGATGTAATGTCTTTGTTGGTTTTGGATTATGTCAAGATTATGAAGTCTGAGAACAAGGATCCTCCTTATGATATTGATGACATCAAGGAGATGGTTAAGCATACTATTTCTTTGGATTATGAGGAAGTTACAGATATCACTCCTGATGTCAGGTTAACATTATACAACTCAGGCCATATATTGGGTAGTGCAATGGCTCATTTGCATATTGGCAATGGTTTGCATAACTTGTTATATACTGGTGATTTGAAGTTTGGCAAGACTTCCTTGCTAGAGCAGGCTCATACTCATTTTCCTCGTTTGGAGACTCTTGTTACAGAAGGAACGTATGGAGGTAAGGCAAATGTCATGCCTCCTACAAGAGATCAAGACGAGTTGTTAAAAGAAATTATTAAAACCACTGTCAAGAGAAAAGGGAAGATTTTGATGCCTGTTCTTGGTTCTGGCAGGGCGCAGGAAATAATGGTCATGATTGAGGAGATGGTAAGAAATAACGAATTAGAAGAAATCCCTGTTTATATTGATGGTATGGTTTGGGATGTTACTGCTATTCATACTGCTTATCCTGAGTTTTTGAATAAGAATATTCGTAAATTGATTTTTCACAAGGATCAGAATCCTTTTTTAAGCCCTATTTTTAAGCAGGTTGGTTCTAAAAAAGAAAGAATGGAGATTGTTGAATACAAGGGGCCTTGTGTTATTTTGGCAACTTCAGGTATGATGGTTGGAGGTCCTTCTGTTGAGTATTTGAAGTACTTGGCTGATAATCCAAAGAATTCATTGGTTTTTTCTTGCTTCCTTGCAGAGGGTTCTTTGGGCAAGAGAATTCAGAGAGGTTTGAAAGAGCTTGTTACCCAGATTGGGCAAAAGCAGGAAGTAACTCCTATCAAGATGGAGGTTCATAAGATTGAGATTACAGGTCATTCTGACAGAAAGCAGTTGATGAATTTTGTTTTCAAGTGTGATCCTAAACCGAAAAAGGTTGTTGTGATGCATGGTGAGAATTCAAGAATTCTTGATTTGGCTTCTTCTGTTCATAAGTTGGGAAGAATCGAGACAGTTGCTCCACGGAATCTGGAGACGATTAGGGTTAAGTAAGGTATAACTTGACAGTTTTATAGAGTTGCTTTCTGAAGCATTAAAAATATTACTTATAGAAAAAAGTTATTTATCAAAAAGATGCTAATTGCTTAAATGTTGTTATTATTTTTTCTATTTTTTCAGAATTGGTTTTGATGTATTCTTTTGTTACTGAAAATCCTTCATAAGCTATTCTGTTTCGGTAGTCTCTTAATTCTTGGAGAAATATTCTTATTGATTCGTTTTGTTTGTATTTTTGGCAGATATAGTCTATTAATTTCTGGTGTGCGCCTTCGCCGCGGAATTTTATTCCTTCTATTGATGCTATCGCGTCCATTATTTTATGCAGTGAGTCATAATAGTCAGTTAAGGTGTTTGCAGGGTACTTGTTTTTATCTGTTTCTTTTAGCCGTTGTAATGTAGTTTTTGCCATTGCGAGTAAGGATTTCGCTTTTTCTCTGTCTGGTGTGATTCTTGTTTTCATTCAGAATGCCTCTAGATATCCGCTTAGTACAATACCGTTAGTAATGTTGTTTTTTAGTTCAGTAGGATAATTTTTAAATTTTTCTTTGAAGTGAAGCTGTATTTTTCTGTTAAACTGTTTTTCTAACCTGCTTAGATCTAGGTTGTTTTTTTTGCATTCCAGGAATATGTCTATATCGCTTTCTTCTATGTCTTCTCCGCGGGCATAACTTCCGAATAATACTATTGTTTTTGGCATTAGCTTGTTTTTTAAGTATTCTATTAGTCCAGATTCGGCTAACTTTGCTATATTGAACAATCGCTTGTACTTTCGATATGCCGTGCTCTCTAAATCCGCAGTGTATACTGGAAATTTTCGTTTTCCTTTTTTTTCTAGAGCTTCTTTTATTATGCCTTGGTTTTTTAAATGGATTAAATATTTTTTGACAGATGTGTGGGCAAGGCCTGCTTTTTGGCTGATTTCCATCAGATAGTGCTGTTTGGTTGGTTCAGTAAAGAAGACGCCGGCAACCTTAAGGATACTACATTCTTGTAACATATCTTACTTTAATGTAATACAACTATTTAAATGTTGTGTTATATTTATGTAATACATATTACTTTTTTGTAATATATATCCTCTGCTTGAACAAGAATCAAGAATTCTCAAGAGAGCGAACATCAAGTAATTGCTATTAGCGTGGCTATAAATATGCTGCTTCTAGTTCAGTACACCAAAAGCTTTATATATCAGATATGGATAATATTATCCAAAAATGGATAATTTGTTAAAATTAGTCTGGGTTTTGGGCAAGAATATCAAAACTTCTCTGCCTATCAGACAGCTTGCCAGAGATGCTGAAGTGCCTTATGCAACTGCTTATCGGACTATTGAGAAGAATAAAAATGTCTTTAAAATCATAAAGAAAGGAAATATTAAGCTGTGTTCTTTGAATTTAGAAGATTCAATAACTAAAAATTACTTGATTTTAGCTGAAAGACAGCAATCTGATTTTTTTCTTGAAAAAAACCCTCAATTAAACATTCTTAAGAAAGAATTGCCAAAAGAAGATTATGCCTGCGTTCTGTTTGGCTCAAGAGCAGAAGAAGAGCAGAGAAAAAAGAGCGATATAGATTTGTGTATAATAAATAGAAACGGCGCTAAAAATGTCAAATTCTCAAAATACGAGCTTTTATTTAAAGTCGATATAAATCCTATTTACTTGGCTAAAAAAGAGTTTAAGATAATGCTTAAGGAAAAAGAGCAGAATCTCGCAAAAGAAATCATAAAAAAGCACATTATTTTATATGGCGAGGAGTATTTCTGGAATATTATTTTTAAAAATGGAATTTAATAAAACTTATTATGAAAAGGAATTTGAAAAATTACTCAATTCTAAAGAAAAGAAAAAATTCTTCATCAAAAAAAGTAGTGCTTCTTTCAAAATCAATAAATTCATTAAGAAAGGTATTGACAGTTTTGAATTGGCCGATTTTGTTAATAAATCAAAGCTAACAGCAAAGAATTACTGGACAATTATAATCTGCTATTATTCAATGCTTTATCTGGCAAAAGCTGCTATTTTAACTAAAGGCTATGAAACAGATGACCATTATGCAACACAGATAGCGTTAGGATATTTATTGATTCCTGATACGCTGGAAAGAGAAGACTTAGAACTATTAGACCAAGCACATAAAATATTTGAAGACGAATATATAGATTATTTTGAAGACGCAAGAAAAGAAAGCTCAATAAGCAGATACAGTCCAAGCAAAGTATACGCAGAAAGAAGAATCAAGGAAATAATGGAAATATCACGCAAGTTCATACAGAAGATAAGAATGATTTTGGAAGAATGAGTATGTTTGGGTTTTGCAGAAGGGGTATTAGCGATATATTTATATAAAAGTATTCATAACTTAGATATAATGGTTAGTGTTAAGAAAATGCGTAACGAGCTTGTAAAACTGATTAATGCAGGAGGTAATCAAGATTTAATAGAATTATCTGCGGCGAGTCTTAAATATATTAATAAATATGAAAATACCATTAGATCATTAAATAATGATAAGTGTACACAAGGTCTGCTTGCAGTTCGAACATACGCTACTGGTGGTGTGGCAGGAAAAGAAAGAAAAAATCTACGAAGTGACATTAATGCCTCATTACAAAGAATTCTTGAAGGCCTAAACGAATTAGTTTAAACAAAATCATGAATATGTTTGGGTGATGGAGAAATAATAAAAAAATAAAATTATATATTTTCTACGCCTAATGCTTTCATTGCATCGATGTAGGTTCCTTGGCAAATACTTGCTAGATTATTTTGGAAGTATTGTTCGTATTCTTCCATTGTGTAAGCCTTTTTAGGAATTTTGCAGGTCATTTCTGTGTTCTTGAACTGTGGCATAGGATTTTCTGCTGCTAAATAATGAATAACACAGTTGTTGCCTTCAGTTCCTTGTATTGTCAGGTCAAATTGTATTGATGGACCCAATCCGGTTGTGTAAGTTGTTGGCTCGCATTTTCCTAATTGTTCAATAAAACAATTGTCTTGTATGCCACAATCAACTGTTTTT
>WJKI01000027.1 GCA_014729195.1 Candidatus Woesearchaeota archaeon | reverse complement strand
ATATTAACAAAAGTTAAATATAATAAAACCATAAAATATACTTAAAAAGAGGTTTAGCTAGATGGAGGCATTATCTATTATTACTTCAATCTCTGTATTATTGCTAATAGGAATAGTAGCTTCTGCTTTGGCTAATAAGGTTAATATTCCTGATGTTCTGCTGTTGATTCTTTTGGGCCTGGCTGCAGCATTTATCAAGTATCAGGGAAAACCTCTTGTTGAGTTTCCTGCTTTGTTTTTGGCTACTATTAGTATTTTGGCTTTGGCTTTGATTGTTTTTGATTCTTCTGTACGGTTGAGATTGAAGGAGTTGGATGTTCATTACATGAAGGCTTTGATTTTGGTTCTTGTTTTTACATTGTTTAGTCTTTTTTTGTTTTCTTTGATTTCGCATTTTATTTTAGGTGTTTCTTTGTGGCTTGCTGTTTTGTTTACAGTTATGGTTATTGGCACATCTCCAGAGGTTGTACTGCCGTTGTTGCAGGATTACAAGGGGGAAGTTTTGAATATTTTGAAGTTAGAGGCTTTGTTTAATACTCCTTTGACTGTTGTTCTGCCTTTTATTGTTGTGGATTTTATGCGCGGGGCTCCTACCGGTGTTTTGCCTGAGTTTATTAATATGCTTACTCCGTTTCTTACTAAGTTGATAGTAGGAATAGGGGCTGGCGTTTTTATAGGATTAATATTATATAAATTAACAAAAAAGAATTATTCCCCTATTTACTCTCCTATGGCGGTTATTGTTGCTGCTATGCTTACTTATGTTCTTTCAGAGAATTTAGGGGGCAATGGTGTTTTGGCAGTGACCACATTAGGTATTTTTTTTGGTAATGTTGCTTTTAAGGAGAGAAGGCCTAAGGCCAGTTTGCTTTCTGCAGAATCTGTTCTTAGTAAGGCTTTGTTTATTTTTGTTTTTATTTTAGTGGGTATGACTATTAAACTGCCTTTGACTTTGGATTTTTTTATCAGGGCAGGTATTTTGTTTTTGTCTTATGTTTTGATTAGGTTTATTGTGGTTAGTTTTTGTTTTAGGGCCAAGGATTATTCTTTTGGCAAGAAGTTGTTTATGACTATGGTTTCTCCTAAAGGTATTTCTACTGCGACTGTTGTTTTTATTTTTGCAATTTATAATATGCCAGGCACTGCGTATTTTATTCCTGGCATTTCTATAGTTTTAGATATGACTTTGGCTTTTATTTTGTTTTCTATTACGCTTTCATCAATCTTTGCTTGGCAGTATAAGAGATTGGTTAGTGATTGATTTCTTTCAGAATTCTTTTAACTTCATTTACGTTTCTTATCAGGTAATCTGGTTTGCAGTCAAGTAAATCTTTCTTGTTTTGCAGTATTGTCTTGATCGCAATCATTTTGACTTTTGCTCTTTTTGCCATTTTGATGTCATTTGGATGGTCTCCTACATATACTGCTTCTGATGGTTTTACTTTCAGGATACGAAGCATTTTGTTCAGCGCCATTGGGTGTGGTTTTGCTTTTTTAAATCCAAATGTACTTATTACCTTGTTTATTTTTATATTGTGCTTTTTGAGTGAATAATTGATATTTTCAGACAGTTCATTTGATACTATTCCTATTTTATATTTTTGTTTTCTGAGTTCAGGTATTAGTTTTTTTCCTGTGAAGATACACAGCCATTCTGTATCTTTGAATGCAGAGATATAGACTTTTTTTGCTTCTGGTATTGTGAAGTGGGAGTAGTCTTTTACCAGTTGTTTGAAGTTTGTTCCAAAGAACTTGGGAAGTCGAAATATTAGTTTGAGAAATCCTTCTCCGCTTGCTCTGCAGAACTTCCACATTAGGAATATTTTTTGAAAAAGGGAGTAGTTTAGTGTCATGTCAAAATCAAATATCACTGCTTTTATCATGTTTTTATAATTTCAATCAGGATTATTTAAACATTTCTAAAAGAAACGCTTTTAAACTCCAAAAACATGCATTGATCATGACTATTTTAATTGGTCCTTCAGGTATTGGAAGTCCTGCTAAGAAAGGTCTGGATAAGATTGCAAAAGCAGGGATGAAATGTGCAGAAGTTGCTTTTACTCATTCTGTGTATATGGATAATAAGATGGCAAAAGACATTGGAAACTATGCTAAAAAGTTGAATATTAAGCTTTCAGTTCATGCTCCTTATTATATTAATTTGGCTTCTGATAAGAAGTCTGTGATAACTTCTTCCAAGAAAAGAATCTTGCAAAGCGCAGAAAGAGCTAATTTTCTTAATGCTAAATATGTTGTTTTTCATCCGGGTTATTATGGAAAAAGAGAAAAAGATGAAGTGTTTGATATGGTGGAATTTGCAGTTAATGAAATGCAGGAAATAATTGAAGATAAGGAGTGGAATGTTAAGTTAGCTCCTGAAGTCACTGGAAAACTTTCGCAGTTTGGTGATTTGGATGAATTATATGAGCTTCATAAGAAAACAAGATGTGCTGTTTGTGTTGATTTTGCGCATTTGAAAGCCAAACAAAAGGGGAAGATTAATTTTAGGCCTGTTTTTGACACTATGAAAAGATTCAGGTTCAGTCCTTTACATGCTCATTTTTCGGGTATTGACTGGTCTGACAAGGGGGAAAGAAGGCATATTCCTACTGACATGAATGATGTTAAGGAAATTTTAAATTGGTGCAGGAAGTATCGGTTAAACATTGCTTTGATTAATGAAGCCCCGGATAATTTTGGGGATGCTCTTAAGGCATTAAAGCTTTTAGGATAATTTTATATATATCAGCTCATTTTTTGTATTTGGTGGGAGTCTGAAGATTAATAAAACAGAATTAACTGATTTTGTGAATAATCATTCTTATTGCAGTTGTGATGCGTTTATTGATGAGCATGGTTCAGTGGAATTTCCTGTTTCTAACTATTTTCTTATTAGCCATGGCCCGGTTCATTTTCCTAAGATTTTTTCTGGAAATAATTCCGAACCTACGATGAGAGGCAGTCTTACTTCACAGGAAGATGTTGAAAAGTTAACTCTTAAGAGTATTTTTTCTGAAGGAAGTACTGTTTTTGAGTTTTTATGGAAAAATTTTTGGAATGGTGATGTCGAAAAAAGCAAGAATTTTTATGTTGGCCGTATAGGAAATAATGATATTGTTTTGGCTGACAAGAGAGTTTCTAAGGTTCAGGGGTATTTCTTTTTGAAACAGAATATTGTTTATTTTACAGATATGTCGTCTTATGGCACTTTTAGAAATGATACACAGATGACTGGGAATGTGCCAAAACCTCTTGAATCAAGAGATGAATTAAGAATGGGCCCTTTTGCATTCACTTTGTATTCTGCTGAGGATATGTTTAATCGGTTGGTTCGTATTTTAAGGGAATAATTTATATACTTCTTTTATATAAAACAAGCTAATGAAAAGAATAATATTAGATACTGATTTTTTAATCCATTGTGCAGCAAATAAAGTAGATTACACAGAAGAATTAAGAAGAATCTGTGATTTCAGGTATGAAGTGTATATAATTGACAAGACTTTGGATGAACTGGATCATATAATCGAAGAAAAGAAAGGCAAAACAAAGTCCTATGCAAAATTAGCAAAATTAATCCTGAAAAAGAAGAAAATAAAGCAGATAAAGACAAAAAAAGACAATATTGTTGATACGTTAATTATTGAGCATGCAGACAAGAATACATTGGTGGCAACAGCAGATGCGAATTTAAAAAGAATTCTGAAAAAAAAGGGAGTTCCGGTTATAGTGATAAGGCAGAGGTCTTATTTGAAGATTATAGGATAATAATCTGCTTTTTCTGTATACTTTACGAACATATAGCTTGGTTCTCTTTTTATTCCGGACAGTTGCACCGGTGCTTCTTTCTACCACAACCTTTTTAAATACCTCTATACTCTGTATAGCAAGTGAGATACTGGGGGTTCTTGATATGCCTGCCAGTGTTGATGGAGGCCGTTAAAAATGTTTTACAAGGTTGAATTAAAAGATCATATTAGGGTTTCTCCAATGTATTTTGGGGATGATTTAAAAGAGTCTGTTACAAAGAGTATTAAGTTGAAATATGATGGTTTAATCAATGCTGATTTGGGTATTGTTATTGATGTGACAGATGTCAAGGAAGTTGGTGAAGGTGTTGTAATTGCTGGCGATGGTGCTGGGTATTATGAGACCGTTTTTGAAGTTATAGTATTCAGGCCTGAATTGCAGGAGGTTATTACTGGAAGAATAAGGGATATTGCTGATTTTGGCGCGTTCATAACTATGGGGCCTATTGATGGTATGATTCATGTCTCTCAGACAATGGATGATTTTGTGTCTTTTTCAAAGGAAAAGGTCCTTAGTGGCAGGGATTCAAAAAAGTCTTTGAGAGTTGGTGATGAGTGCCGTGCAAGGGTTATTGCAGTTTCATTTAAGGATGTTACAAATCCAAAGATTGGCTTGACTATGAGACAGCAGGGATTGGGTAAGCTTGATTGGATTGAAGAGGAAAAAAAGCCCAAGACTGCTGAGAAAGCTGAAAAGCCTGCCAAGAAAAAAAAGAAGGCCAAGAAATGAGGTATCAAGATGAAAAAGAAAGCTTGTAAAAAATGCAAAATGTTTGTGGAGGGGGATATTTGTCCTACTTGCCACGAGGCCCAGTTTGTTACTAATTGGAAGGGCAGGATTAATATTATTGATGCTAATAAGTCGGAGATTGGCAAAAAAATAGGGGTTAAAGTAAAGGGAGAATATTCAATTAAGGTGTCATAAACATGAAAATAGAAATTACCAGCGAAAAAGATAATCCAGTATTATCAAGAAAGGAAGTTAAGGGTATTTTGACGTTTAACAAGGCTACTCCTTCTAATGAGGATTTTGAACAGGCAATTGCAAAGCAGTTGAATGTTGACAGGCAGTGTGTAAGGGCTAAGAAGATTGCTACAAGATATGGTGAGCCAAAAGCGGATTTTTCTGTTTTTGTTTATTCTTCTAAGGATGAGTTAGAGAGAATCGAGCCTGCTCCTGTTAAGCAGGTTGAAAAAATGGAAAAGAAAGCAGAGGCTGCTAAAAAAGCAGCAGAAGAAGCAGCCAAAGCAAAAGAAGAAGCCAAAGCTGCAGAAGTTCCTAAGGAAGAAAAAAAGGAAGAAAATAAAGAAGAGGCGAAACCTGAGGAAAAGGCAGAACAAGCTCCTAAGAAAGAAGAAGCAAAGCCTGAGGAAAATAAAGAGGGTGACAAATAATGGGAGAGAAAACACCTAAGAGAAAGCGAAAGCCGGTTAACGCCTGGAAGTTCTTTGAAAAGAAAGGGGATTCTGCTGAAAGAGTTAGAAAATCCTGCCCAAAATGCGGCAAGGGAGTTTTCATGGCTCAGCACAAGGGAAGAATTACCTGTGGCAAGTGTAAGTATACTGAGTTTGAATCCAAAAAGAAAGAAGAGCCTAAACAGGAAGAAAAGAAATAATTTTTATTTTTCTTGTAATTTAACTATCAGAACTCTGCAAAGCGAGTATGTCTTCAGTTGTTAATTTGACTCCTTTTTTCATTTTTTCTTCTGCTTCTTTTTTTCGTTCGCTTAGTTTCTTTTTGGTTGCTTTTTCTTTTTTCTGTTTTTTCTCTTTTTGTTGGATATTCAGTTTTGAATTTAGAGCGCTCAATTCTCTTAATTTTCCTTCCAGTTCAGCATTGATTTTGGTAATTTCTTCTTTTTTGGCGGCTATTTCTTTGTTATACTTTTCTTCGTCTACTTTTAATTCATCTATTTTCTTGCTTTCAGTTATTATGATTTCGTGTTTTTCCTGGCTTTGTTTTGCTTTTTCCTGTATTTCTTTGTGGATTTTGTCTGCGTTTTTTTTCTCTGTATCTATTCCTTTGCTTAGTTCGCTTGTTTTTTCCCAGACATCGCTTACCTCTCTAAGTTCCTTGTATTTTTTCTTTAGGTCTTTGATGATTTTCATCATTTTTTGTTCTTTATCAAAGCTCAGTGCAGAAGTTTCGATTTGCATTTCCAGTTTGTCTATTTGTGCTTTTATTTGGCTTGGTTTTTCTTTGATTTTGTGTTTTTGTTCTACTTCTTTTCTTTCTTTGTGTTTTTCTTTTATTGTTTTAATTCTGTCTTGTATTTGTGTGTTTAGTTTTTTTCGTTTTTCTTTGCTTTTCTTTACATCAGAAGTAAGTTTGTTTCTTTCTTTGCGTAGTTTGATTGTTTGAGAAATTAGTTTGCGTATTTGTTCGCTTATTTTGTTTTTTTTGGAGAATATTTCTTCTTTTTGGTCGTTTAACTGGTTTAAACTGGTTCTTAGCTCTTTGATCTGTTTTTTGAGCTCATTTACTTGATTTGTCAGTTCTTTTGTTTCTTCCGGTGTCAACATAGGTCAGATTTATTTAAAAAATAATAAAATAAATCTTTACCTCCTTTAGCCGAATAGTGCTCCCAGTCCGGCTGCAGCTTGTTTATCGTCTTTCTTTTCTTCTTTTTTAGCTTCTTCTTCTTTTTTCTCTTCTTTGGCTGCTCCGCCTTCTGCTGGTGCAGGGGCTGCTGCCGCAGGAGCTGTTGCTGCTTTTTTTACAGCTTCGTCTATGTTCACTCCTTCTAAAGAAGCTATTAGCGCTTTTACGCGCGCGTCGTCTACTTTGACGCCTGCTGCTTCTAGGACTTTTTTCACTGTTGCTTCGTCTACTTTTCCACCTGCTTTGTGGATTAGCATTGCCGCATATATGTATTCCATGGTTTATAACCTCCGAGTGTAATATGAATTTTATTCATTGTTATCGTGTCTTAGTGTTCCTTCTTTTTGTAGTTGATTTAGCAAGTTTGATGCTTGATTTTGTGTTACTTTTCCTTGTTTAGGATGTGGTTTGTTTGTTTCTTTTTGTTCTGTTTGTTTTTTTAAGTCTTCTTCTTTTGGTGTTTCTTTTGCTTCTTTTTCCTTGACTTCTTCTTTCTTTGTTTCAACTTTTTCTTCTTTTGGTGTTTCTTTTGCTTCTTTTTCCTTGACTTCTTCTTTCTTTGTTTCAACTTTTTCTTCTTTTGGTGTTTCTTTTGCTTCTTTTTTGTTTTCTTGTTCAGTTTTTTTGGTTTCTTCTTTTGGCGTCGCATCAGGGACTTCTTTCATTTGTCCTTTTACTGCGAGCATTTCTTTTTCTGCTTGTTCTATCATTTCTTTTGCAACTAAGTCACACATTATTTTTCCTTCTTTGGCCACTGCTTTGGCTTCTCTGGCTGCTTTTTTGAGTAATTCTTCTGAAGTATCTGCGCTTGCGTATGATGCTTCGATTGCAAGGTTGTATGCTTCTGTTGCGGCAGTCATTAGGTTGTTCATAAATTGTTCTTCATCTATGTCTAGTACTTGTTTTGTGTAGATTGTTCCGTTTTCATATACTGCTTTTAGGTCTAGGCCTATTTCCATTGGTTCTATTCCCAGTCTTGTCAGTATTGATGCTAGTTTTTCTGATATTACTTCTCCTTCTTTACATACTGTGGTGTCATCTTTGATTGAGATTTTTCCTCCTTCTACTCCGGATTTTATTCCTAGTGCGCCCAATTCTCCAATAACTGGTCCGGGTGCAAAAGGTGTTGGTCCTGCTGGAACTATTATGTCTTTTGGCGCTATTTGTCCGCCTTTTGCAGGGGCTTTTGATTTGTTTTTCTTTAGTGTTTTGAATAATGTGAATGGGTTCTCTTTTGTGAATAGCATTGCGGGTTGTGTTTTTTCCAGGTATGGGTTTATTTCTTGTATCCCTGGGATATCTTTTATTGATTCTATTGCTTTTTTGATTACTCTTTTTTTGGCCATGAATATGTCTACTGTTCCTCGCAGTTGTGCCCGCATTCTTTGCAATTGCGGTGTTGGAAGGTTTGCCATATCTACAACACCGATTATAGGGTATTGTTTAGCCAAGTCTACAACGTGTTTGAATACGTCTTTCTTTCTTCCTCCTGCTTTGCTTGTTTTACTCATTTTCTTTGGTTTGTTTTTTCTTGCCGATTGTTATTGGTTTGCTCATTGTGAATTTGACTAGTATGTCTTTGACATTTCTTTCTTCTTGTGGCATTGAATGAATTGCGGCGTTGTATACATTCATTATGTTTTCCGTGATTTTGTCGTCTTCCATTTTTTCATCGCCGGGAGTTGTTTTAATGCACAATTGTGTTTTAGCAGTTACTCTTACTGTTTTTTGGAGTTTTTCAACTAAGGGTTTTAGGTTTGCTTTTGGTGGTACTACACATCCTGCTTTTGGATTTGGCATTTTGCCTCTTGTTCCCAGTATTCGGCCAAATGCTTTTGCTATTTGCGGCATTATTGTTGCTTGTGCTATGAAGAAATCATGTTCTTTTGCTAGTTTTATCAGTTTTCGTTTGTTGTCTCGGTATTCTGGGAAGTCATCCACTGTTAATATTGTGTCACAGTTTTCTTTTGCTGTTTCCATTAATTCTGGTCCGATTATCGCGCAGGTCTTGATTTTTTTGGTTTTTGGATGGGTTAATTGTGTGAATAGGTCTATTTGGTTTTCTGGTTTTTTTAGGTCTAAATCTCTTAGAGTTATGATTAGGTCAATACTTTGATTGAAGTTTCTTTTGGTAGAATTATTTCTTAAGTCTGTTAATGCTTGTTTTATTTGGTCTTTTTGCATTCTACCCTCCTACTCAGTGAGTAGTCAATCAGGATCAATATGCTGGTAACAATGGTTTCTTTATAAAGATTGCTCTTTTTCAGGGTATGTTGAAAATGCAGTTGGCGGTATCTGGTTAAAGTTTCTTTTTAGGTCAAAATCTTTATAAATAACTGTCATTCAGGTATTATTTTCAAGGGTGAAGACAATGAATCAATATCTTGCTGGGACAGACATAGCAATCGATGCAATAGATGAATCTTCAAGATCTTTGCTTATTTCTACTAATGGTGAAAGAATTAAAAAGGTATTGCGCAGGCCTAAGGAACAACTTAAGGATGAAACTATGCTGGCTATTGCTAATTCTGTAGATATGTGTCTTAGGGATATTGATTATATTATTGAACTAAAGTCAGCTAATAGCATGGAGTATAAGATTTTAAATACATATCCAAAGGCGATTTTGCGGGGTATTGATGTTTTGTTTTCTGCTAAAAAGGAGATTAGGGAAAAGGCGCTGTCAAGGTTTATGAAGCATACTGATTTGGATACAATGGATTTTAAGATTGTTCATCATGCGTTTAGCAGGTTTGCTCAGGATAGAGGATACAGGAGCCAGAAAGAAATGCGTGATTTTGTAAAGGAAATGAGGAGAGATTTGCATCATTTATTGGAATTTGAGGATGTTTATGAGGAATTGGATGAGATAAGGGATTTCTTTGTTCATTTGCACAAGTATAGAACAAGTCATAGTTATAGATTGTCTTGTATGTAGTTATTTTCCAAATCTTCTTTCTCTTGTAGAGAATTCGTTTATTACTTGGAGAAGATCTTCTTTTTCAAATTCTGGCCAGGTCTTTTCCAGAAAGAACCATTCTGAGTAGTGGCTTTGCCATATCAAAAAATTAGAAGTGCGGTGGTCTCCGCCTGTTCGAATTATTAGTTCTGGTTCTGATTGTAAGTATAACTTCTTGGAAAAACTTTCTTCATTAATAGAATCAATATCAAGTTTTCCTTTTTTGACTGAGTCAGCTATTTTTTTGACTGCGTCTAATACTTCTTCTCTTCCGCCGTATGCCATTGCAAAGTTTACAGTGTATGGGCCGTTATTTTTGGTTAGTTCGCTTAATTTTCTCATGTTTTCCTGCACTTCTTGAGGAAACATCCATGTTCTGCCGATGAATTGTATTTGTATTTGGTCTAGTTTTTGTTTGTTTTCTGGCAGGTCTTTTTCTCTTATTAGTTTTCCAAATGCTTCATTAAATAAGTTCATTAAGTAGTCAAATTCGTTTTTAGGCCTGTTGAAGTTTTGTACTGAGAAGGTGTATAGGGTTAGTTCTGGAATGCCTATTTCTTTGCACCAGTCAAATAATTGCTCTATTTTTTTATATCCCCATTCATGTCCTTTCCACGGCTTGAGCATCAGTTTGCGTGCAAATCTGCGGTTTCCGTCCAGTATTATTCCTATGTGTTTTGGTATTTTGTTCATCTTTTATCTTTTGTTTTGTGGTTTCCTTTATATATTTTTTCAAACAGTGATACAAATGTTTCTTTATCAATTTTTAGGCCTGCTTCCACAAGTGCTGTTGCGAGTTGCATGCCTGCTTGTTCTTCATGGCCTTTTAATTGCAGTGTCATTATGTTGTTTAGGGTGTAAGTGCACAAAAATCCTTCATTCAGGCCTAATACTATGTTTTTTTTGCCGTTTATTATTTTTCTGTTTTCTAGGTCTATTTTTGTTTTATCGCGCATTAGTTTTTCATTGAATCCGTGGTTGATTAGTTCTTGTGTTATGAGTGAGTTTATTGCTTCTTTAAATTCAGAATCGGCGGTGTTTGTTGTTTCTTCTCTTTCTTTGGTTGGCCTGATTACTCTTCCCAGGTATCCTTTGACATTTTGGCGGGAGCCGTTTATTGTCCATGTATTTGATACCAGGTAAGCATACTCCTTGCCTTTGATTGTTTTTGTGCGTATAAAACCCATAAACACAATATTAGGCACTATGATTTATAAATCTTACGAATCAAGGCCCAGAATTATTTATTTCAGTTTTTTAGCAGCATCCTTGAATTTGTCTGTTTGTTTTTGCAGTCGCTTGATTGCTGCAGACACTGTTTTGCGAGGATCTGCGCCGTCTGTTTCAACAACAAATTTTGGCACTCCAACCAAAGGATGGTCTATGTTATATCCTGCTGCTTTTATATGAGAATCGTTCCATAGTTCTTTTTGAAGAGCTCTGCAAAGTGTGTGGCCTTCTCCTTTTATTTCAAATACAAGGCGACTTTTTTTCTCTTCCAGAACTTTTATTTCCATGCGCAGGTGGAAACTGATTTTCTTTATAAAGCTTTGCTTTAATCACAGGAAGTATTCATAATTTATAGTCGATAAAATACAGATTCCTGCAGTTTCTACTCTTAAAATATTTTTCCCGAGGTTAACTGCAATAAATCCTTTTTCCAGCGCGGTTTTGATTTCCTCGTCGGTAAATCCACCTTCTGGACCTATCAAGCAAAGTATTTTTTTGGGTTCGCAAGAAAAATTTTGATTTTTTTGCGCACAAAAAACTTTGTTTTTTCGCGTTACACTTCGCAACACCTCTTTTATTTTTTTACCTTTCACATCTGCTATTAATTTGAAATGGTATTCAGAGCTGTTTTTAATCAATTCCTCGACGGTAATTGCTTTTTTGATTTCAGGAACTGTTTTCCGCCGGCATTGTTTTGCAGCTTCAATTGCTATCTTTTTCAGCCGATCTATTTTGGTTTCACTCGGTTTCACAACTGATCTTTTTGTGATTATTGGTATGAAAACATCAACTCCGATTTCTGTTGCTTTCTGCAAGAGCACATCGAATCGTTTGTTTTTAGGCGCAGCACTGGCTAAAACCCTTGAAATAGGGTGTTTCCTCACTTTTCGCACTTGCGTTATATTTACTTCTACCCCTTTCTTACCCATTTTCTCTATAGTGCCTAACCCATAGTTTCCTTTGTCATCAAAAAGCTCTATCTTATCTCCTGGTTTGAGCCGTAGTACATGGATATGCCTTGCTTCTTCCCTTTCAATTCTCACTTTTCCTTCACAAATAGGGGTTTTTGAGTAAAATTGTCTTGTTTTTGCCATTTTTCTTTGCTTAATATACTTTTTATTGTTATATTTTGCTTTTTTTCTCAGATCAAACTCTCACTTTTTGGGCTTTTTTCTGGGAAAACCCCGTAATTTAGCACTCACCAAGCAATATTTTATAGTGCCTAATTGTATTAATACCCTCCGATATCTAAGCTAATTGCCCTTTTAGGCACCATTAAAATAGTGTTATTTTTGCCCTCAACGCATTGTTTTTCAATTTTTGCTCAGCTATTTTGCATAATTTCATACTATATATAATATGTAAACCAGCAGTTTGTTTTAAAGTTTGTGTCATTTTTTAATCACCCAGAGACGTGAGTCGATGGGTGCAGAAAAATTTAAAATTTTTCTTGCGTTTTTATTAGTTTTCCAAAACTACTATTTTAATCTTTGTAACCATTAGAAAATAGCATATTCCCAGATAGTCCCAGGATATTCCCAGATAGTCCCAACATTAGTCTCATTCTCGTCTTAGGACATTCCCAGGACGTTCCCAAATAGTCCCAAACATTCCCAGATATTCCCAAAAAATACACGCAAATAACCAAATATCGTCGCTGAAGAACTTCCGATAGTCCCAAGATATTCCCAGATAGTCCCAGTCCCAGTCTTGGGACCATCTCAGGACAGTCCTAGGACCATCCCAGATTATTCTTTTATCGTCGATATATTTTTATAGAAAAGTATTTAAACTAGTTGTGTTTTTATTCCCAAAAAGATGGTGTTTTTCCTAAAACGTGTTAATAAGCGTATTGATCAGCTTGATCAAAATCTAAAAGATTCTTTTGAGCATGTTAGGAAGGATAATGAAAATCTATATGCCTGGATACGATATCTCAATGAGCAGTCGGAAAACCAGGCTCAGGAGCTTTTGAGAACTGCCCAGAAAATTGATTCTCATGAAAGCAGGATTGCTATGCAGAACAGAGTTATTCACGACCTAAAATTAGAGTTGACTCAGGTGCCAAAATCAAGGGAAGAAGTTAAGAAAATGGTTGATGAGGTTTGTTCTTTTGAGCCGATTCTTGACAGGATAAGGCGTGTTGAGTCAAGAGTTGAGAATCTTGAGTTTAAGAGGAAAGAAGCCCCAAAACCTGCCCCGAAAGTTATTCCTGCAGAGCCAAGACAGTCTGCTTTGAAGGAGCGTGTTTTAAGACGTATTGCGAGGAATTCAAAAGATTACATCAAAAGTGTTATCACAGGAATTATTCGTAAGTATGGCAAGATAAGTGCTTTACAGTTGAGAGAGATGATTGTGGACGAGCAGGGCTTGTGTTCCAAGAGTTCATTTTACAGGATTTTAGAGGAATTGGAACAGGAAAATGTGATGAATTTGGTCAGCAGAGGCAAGGAAAAGCTTTACGTATCGACTCAGAAATAGATGTTATAGAACAACAATGTTTTTAAACACTGCAGTTGTCCCTTCTTAACATTCGTCTAGAGGGGTGGTAGATTTGACGTGCAGAAACAAGATTTTGCAGTCGAGTGATCAGGTCAATAGTGTTCTTGAAGCTTTCAGGGAAGAGTTGGACGACCACAGGGAAGCTATTAACGAAAATACCAACGAAATCCAGGCCAGTCACGAGTATTTTGAGGCATTGAATAACAAGCTGGATAAGCTTTCTGCGAGATTGGACGAGCTTACTTTGCTGGTTAAGGGTAAAAAAGAGGATAAGAATTTCAATTTTTCTCCTTTGACAAAGCGCGAGAAAGAGGTTTTTCAGACTTTGCTTTTGCTTTGCGAGATGGCGCCGTGCACGACGTACAGGGAGATTGCAAGACGGTTGGCCATGTCTGATGCCTTGGTTGCGCAGTACATCACGAACATGATTGAAAAAGGCATTCCTATCGTGAAAAAGTATTACGAGAACAAGGTTTTTCTTAAGATTGATCCTGATTTTAGGGATTTGCAGTTAAAGCAGAATGTTCTTAAGATTGATTCTCTTCTGACGAACTGGGTGCGTTGATTGCACTTGTTATTTTCTCTTTTTTGATTTCGTTTTGAAGGTGTTCTACCAGTTTGAAGCTGTCTTCCAGATGGTTTTTTATCGTCTGTTCTGCTTTGCGGAATGCTCCTTCCAGATTGTTGCCGTTTAGTTCGTATCCTATCACGACTTTGCCTCCTGAGACAAAAGAGGTTTTCTTGAGAACATTCAGTTCCAGCCATCTGTGCAGATAGTCGTACATTGTTTGTCGTTTTATGCCTGCGAACAGTCCCATTTCCTCTACAGGCATCACAGATAACTCGGGTTTTTTCTCTTTGTTTGCTTGTTTTTTCCGTTCGTAAAGTTCGAGTATGAGTTCGTGCATTTTGGCTGTGCCGTCTTTTTTTCTGGGCAGTAGTCCGAATCGCGAGAGTAAAACTCTTGCGATTTCTTCTTTTTTTGCGTCAGGAAGAATTTCTGATCTTTCGAGTTGAATTTTCATTGAATATCACCACTTTTCTGACACTTTAAAAGTTGTTCTAATATAAATTCTTTTCGATATTTTACCATACAGGTGTCGGTTTTTTCTTTACTTAATCTGCTTAAAACTTTTAAGTTTATAATAAATCTTTTATCTCACATTTATCATAATCATTACCTAAAATATTTAAGCATAAAAATTTTTAATAATTTCTATTGAAATAAAAAACATTGAATTTTCAAATTTTTGCGTTCTGACAAGACTTTTTTAAAAAAGAGTGATAAGGTATGCGAAAAACTATAATCTTTTGCCTCTTTTCGCGGTTTTTCTTAAAAAACCCCGACAAAAATCAACAACTGCTTCTTTTTTTGTTAATCCGAAAATCACTTTTTCATCAAAAATCCCTTCCCTGTCGATATTATCCCAGATTTTTTAAAAAAATCCCGACAAACTACTTTAAGGTGTTCTGCATCATAACCCTTTATTGAACAACAAAACTTTGCTAAAACTCACTTTCTTTATTAAATTCGGGGATTTTACCCTACAACTTTTTTAAGCTGAACTTTGCTCTTTTTTTAACCCTGTGTTTTTACATCAAAATGTTACTTTTTTTGCGTTTTTTGAACTCTTTTGTTATCCTCGGAAAATCCCAAAAAATTGTATTTTTCACTGATATCAAGTAACTATCTATTCATTCAAAGATATATTTTAAAATAAGGTAAATCAAAAAATAACCAATATGAATTAACTTACACGAACTAAACTTAATAAAATATATTTTAAACAAAATAAATTTATCAAAAAAATTGTGTTTTTCAAAGGGGAAAAGTGAGAGTTAATAAGTACGAATAAACTAATAAAAATTTATCAAAAAAGTATTTTCAACTTTTTTTCCAAATAAAATTAAGCATTCGGAATAATCAGAGAATTCTAAATAGTGATTTCTTAGGCACTATAAAAATCACCATAAAAAAGTGAGTTAATTAAAAGAAATAAATAAAAAAGTAAGATTTAGCTGATATAACTAAGTTTTTTCTTGTCTTCTGTAGTCTTTTTTTGTGCTTTTTGCGCTTGCTGCAATAATCCTTTTAGTTTTTTCTCAAATTCTTCTGCTTGCTTTAATAGTGGTTTGTAGTCAACTTTTAATCCCATGTACTTGTCCAGCGCCTCAATTATTTTTGCAGCTGCCTTGCTGTCAGGTAATTTCATGTGTGTTTCTGCAAAAAGGCATATTTGGGGCAGTTTTTCTTTAAGAAGTAGTGCACTTGTTACTCCGACGATAATTCCCTCTCCAATACATGCAAATCCTGCTTTTTCTACCTTTTTTTTCAGTTTTGGTTTATTAGTAAAATAAAATGCTTTTGGCTCTCCTTTTGTTTGTGAGCCCACACCTTCAATAGATATTATTTCTTTTGCACTGATCTTTTTTTGTAGATCTTCTATTAGATCTGCTGCCTGCCATTCCAAGCCTGCAACACTTGTTACTGCATGAACCAGCACGATATTATATTTTTTGTTGTAGTATATTGCTATTGGATCGACTAATTTGCATTTGTGTATTGCCAGAGTAGGCATTGCTTGTTCAAAATGGTAAGACCCTATTTTCTCGCATTTTAAATGATCCAATAAGAATCCTGTTGATATTGTTGCCACAAGCCCATATCCTGGAAATCCCTCGATTATTGTCGCTCCTTTAGGTTTTTTGGTTAGAGTTAAAGAACTCGGATTGTACTCTTTTTTTTCTGCCATGATTCTTTGTTTTTATTTCTATTATATAAATTTATTGTTTGCTCTTTGTGTGAATTATTCCAATTTTTTTTAAGATCATAAGAGTCCAGCTCATCATAAAAATGTCCGGATTTGTGCATTTTTCTCGAAACATTTATATAGAGTAATATCAAATTGAAGTATAATCAAAGAGGTGATATTTGATGGCAAAAAAGAAAAAAAAGACAGTGTGTCCGACTGGTAAAGCAGGATGGTTTCCAGTTTTGCTGACCTTGGTTGCACTTTGGTTCTTGGCAGCGGATTTTGGCTGGCTTACTACTTATGGTATCGACTTCTGGCACTTGGTTGTCTTGTTAGTCGGACTTAAATTTTGGTTCTGCAAATAAGCAGATTTTTTT
>WJKI01000026.1 GCA_014729195.1 Candidatus Woesearchaeota archaeon | reverse complement strand
TGAATACCTTCATAAATATGTGATTCAAGGGATTCGAACAAATCAATATCGTGCACAACTTCATCGGTCCTGTATTTTCTATCATTAATACTAGCAATTTCCTCATTCACATAGGTATTTGTTAACCAGAATGAAAGCAACAATGCTTTAGAATGCAAAGTTCTGTCCTGGGTTGTATTAACAGAATTTAATAAATTTTGACTTATTCCGGAAATTACATCTTTTATAGTGCCAATGCTTTTTCCACCTACCCCTTTCTCTAGACGGTTTGACAGCATAGAAAACTGATCAACAACCAAATTATGCAAGTATTCATTAATCCCCACTCTAACCGAATTACCTTTATCATCTATTATAAAATAAGGATTCTCATCTTTCCTGTCAAAAGGAGCAGCACCTAATTCAAAAGTTTCGTTTCCGCAAAATTTACTCCAACAATACATATTTACACCTTTAACTTAGTTCTTCTCCATGAACGCTTAACCTTGGTATGACGCCCAGGATGAACACGTCTTCCTGTTCCGTATTTCTTTGGCACTGTCCAAAAAGGCGCCCATCTAGTATGACGAGCTTTCTTAATCAAACGCTTTTTTCTTGCCAAATGCTTGTATCGCGCCATTTTTATTCTTTTGATTCCTCTTTAATTTCAGATTTTGTTTCTTCTTTTGGTTCTGCTTTCTCTTGCTTTTTTTCAGTTTCTGTTGTTTTTTGCTTGCTAACTTCTTTTGTTTGTTCGGGCTTTGTTTCTTTTTTAGTCTCTTTCTTAACTGCTTTTTTTGCAGTCTTTTTCCTGGTTGTTCTCTTTTTTCTGGTTTTTCTCTTTTTTTTCTTCTTAGCAACATTAGTAACCTTTAATTCCTCAGCAGGTCTCTTGGGAATAATAATATTCATCTCTTTCATCATTGCCAAGGCAACTTTGTTCAGCAATTTGTCCCCCTCAGATGTTGTAACTCTTCCCTTATGAACATCTTTTTCTTCCTGTTTTGTTAGGCCGGCTTTATCCAACTGCTGCAAAATTTTTCTAATAATAGAACCTGAGCCTTTATAGAAATGCTCTGGTTTATAACCCCTGTTTTTCTTTCCACCATACTTGATTCGTAATTTCTGGGTTCCAATAGGACCTCTTATCTTTATTATTCTTAAAATCGCTGCTGCTCGAACATACCACCAATCCGACTGGACAGGAGGCCTCTCCTTGTGCATTCCAGTCTTGCAGAACTGCGCCCATTCCAAAGGCTGAACTGTTTCTGTGTTTTTTAGTTCTTCAGCTAGCTTTAAGATAAACTCATTTGTCGGTACATCAAATAAATTTCCCATAAATATAACCTCGCGGTTTACGATGAAAGTCCATTGGATCTTTCAGATAAATAACAGAATTCAAAGAGAGTTTATAAAGGTTATGTTTTCCTTGGTTTTTTAAACAGAATATTAATTTCTTTCTCTTTCCAGCAAGTACAACAAAAAGTTCATATTTCCTTCAAATGCTTTTGACATGATAATCCGCAATAGCAACATATTTATATAGTCTAAAACCTTCCAGAACAGCATGAACGAACAACAAGAAAAAATAAGACATAGTGCAGCACATGTATTAGCTTATGCTGTGCAAGAACTATATCCAAAATCACAAACAACAATAGGACCTGCTGTAGAAGAAGGATTTTATTATGATTTTGATAATCTAGAAATTACTCCTGAAGACTTCTCCAAAATAGAAGAAAAAATGAAAGAGATAATCAAGGCAGACTATCCATTCAAGAAAAAAGAAGTAAAACTCTCTGAAATCAAAAAAATGTTCAAAGGAAATAAGTATAAGATTGAAATGGCAGAAGAATTTGCAAAAACCGGAGAAAAACTGACAATCTATACCTGCGGAGAATTTTCTGATTTATGCAAAGGTCCGCATTTGGAATCAACTGGAAAAATAGGGGCAGTAAAACTAATGAAAACCGCCGGAGCATACTGGCGGGGAAAATCAGACAATCAACAATTAACTAGAGTTTATGGAATCGCATTTGAAACAAAAAAAGAACTGCGAGAATACCTCCAAATAGTAGAACAAGCCAAGAAAAGAGATCATCGCAAATTAGGAAAAGATTTAGAATTATTCTCATTCCACGAAGAAGCACCAGGAATGGTATTCTGGCACAATAAAGGAACAATAATATGGAATGAGCTATTAAAATACTGGAGAAAAGAACACAAAAAAGCAGAATATCAGGAGATAAAAACACCGATACTACTAAACAAAACCTTATGGGAACAGTCAGGACACTGCGATCATTACAAGGAAAACATGTATTTCACAAAAATAGACGAACAAGACTACGCACTAAAACCAATGAATTGCCCGGGAGGAATACTTGTTTACAAAAACAAAGTACACAGTTATCGAGAACTGCCATTACGAATGGCAGAAATCGGATTAGTTCACAGGCACGAACTAAGCGGAGTTCTCGCAGGATTACTAAGAGTGCGAGCATTTCATCAGGATGACGCACATATCTACTGCACTGCAGAAACATTGCGCGAAGAACTAAAAAAAGCAATCCAGTTGACAGACAAAATATACAAACAGTTTGGATTCAAATATCACGTGGAATTGAGCACAAAACCAGAAAAAGCAATGGGAGACCCAAAACTATGGGAAACAGCAGAAAAAGAACTTGCAGAAGCACTAAAAGAACTAAAAATGAAATACAAAATCAATGAAGGAGACGGAGCATTCTACGGACCAAAAATAGACTTTCACCTCAAAGATGCACTGGGAAGAACCTGGCAGTGCGGAACACTGCAATTAGACTTTCAAATGCCCATTAAATTCAACCTAAAATATATGGGAGAAGACGGAACACAAAACCACCAGCCAATCACACTGCACAGAACAATCTATGGAAGCATAGAAAGATTCATCGGAATATTATTAGAACACACAGGAGGGAAACTCCCCTTATGGGCATCACCCATTCAAGTACGAATACTCACAGTTGCAGACAGATTCAACCCATACGCAGAAAAAATAATGCAACAAATGAAACAATCAAATATCCGGGCAGAAGTTGATGAAAGAACAGAAAGTATCGGAAAAAAAGTAAGAGAAGCGCAACTGCAAAAAATAAATTACATCCTGGTAGTCGGGGAAAGAGAACTTGCAGAAGGAACAGTAACAATCAGAACAAGAGACAACAAAATCCATGGAGCAAAAAAAGCAGAAATTTTTATCAAACAAGTAGTAAAAGAAATTAATAAACGCCAAAATTAATCAAATAAAACATGTTATTTTCTAAATAGAGGAAAGAAAATAGTTTTAATTAAAACTGAACAAATTCACACCATTCTGTTTATCATGGCGCTGGGCTTTAATTCACTACGATTTCCAGCATAATAATCTCCAGGATGCACTACCCAATACAGCATCATCACCGCCCAAGAACGTTGTTTTTCACTCAACTCACAACCTTCTCTCTGTTCAACTCTTTCGGCAATTTCCTTTGCCCGCGGATTTGCTTTTGAAAAAGTATCCCACGGCAAGATAAGATCAGAATCACTCACACAATCTAAATCCCATAAGTCATATTTCTCGGCAGCAAGCAATGCGTCCCAAAGAGATTCTGCATTGCGGTCATATTTTTCATCCATCACCCTAAAGAAAAAACCTCGCTTTATAAAAATTGTGGTGCATGGCTCCGGAATAAAATAATCCCTGCTAAATATATTTCTCAGAATAACAATACTTAATAAACAAACTATATCTCTCTGAAACTGGTGAGGGGATGGATAAAAAAATCGCGATAATTTTATTGGTTTTTGCTTTTTTAGCCGGATTTAGTTTTCAAAATAAAATAAAGCCAGAAACAGAAATACCCTATGGAATACACAGCACAGGACTTGCACCGTCTGACTGGATACCGCAGGATAAGATTCGCGTATATAGAAACCACATACGAATAGACCTTTCCAATGCGCGCTGGTCTAATTTCACAGGCACAAACTCAATGATACCTGTGCTAAGCCCGAAAAGCAATGCAATACAAATCAAGCCGCAATATGAAGAAGACATCAAAATCGGCGACATAATCTCCTTTAGGAACAAAATAACAAACAGACGAATCATACATCGAGTAATAGGAATAGGAAATGATGTCAAAGGCAAATATTTCCTGACAAAAGGAGATTTTAATGAAGAAGAAGACGGAATAAAAGTAAGATTTGAAGATATAGAAAGAATAACAGTCGCCGTGATTTACTAATCGCCAAATTTATAAATAATAACATCTGTATAACAAAAATGAAATTAGAACAATACCTTCTGGACCAAGTGTTTATAATAACTGCAAACAAAATATATCCTACAGACGCACTCAAATACCGCCACGATACTGACTCAATAGACTTTGAAACAAGAGCGAAAATTCTAAGCATAAAACAACAAGCAATAAGGGGAAAAACATTTGACGAACTGGATTCAAAACAATTATGTAAAGCATTTATCACAGCGCACGCTGCTGCAGAAAAAGACCTGAAAACAAATCAAGACTACGAATACATGAAAACAAAAACAAAAACCCTGCAGCAAATCGGAGCAGAAATAGAACATTTAAAAGGACTGCACGGAAAAGAAGCGCTTACAAAAGGACTACAAATTGCAAACCTGATAAGAACTGTATTTAATAAAGGAGAAATACAAAAAGAAATTGCAAAAGAAAACAAAAAACTAAAACAAAAAAAATTCGATTTCTGAACAGAAAGTTTAAAAACTGACTTAATAATACTATCCCTAATGGAATACAAACAAGTAATACTGGTTAGAAAAGACCTCAAATTATCCCCCGGAAAAATGTCTGCACAGGCAGCACACGCATCATCAGAAGCACTGCTGAAATCACATAAAGACGACATTTCAAAATGGCGCAAAGACGGAATGAAAAAAGCAGTTCTTGAAGTCAATTCAAAAGAAGATTTATTCAAGTATAAACAACAAGCACAAGATGCCGGATTAGTAGTTTCTTTAATTACTGACGCAGGCAGAACTGAAGTAGAACCAGGAACTATTACCTGTCTGGGAATCGGACCAGACAAAGAAGAAAAAATAGACAAGATTACCGGCAAACTAAAACTGCTTTCTTGAATTATTAAAATTAAATCATTCCCAAATACATCGCAACAAACATTCCTATACCCAGCAATATCAAAATAATCCCTGCAATCAAGTGCAAACGCTTTAACTGACTCTTTCTCCACTTTTCTGCCTTATGAGTAGTCGTGACACCAAAATAAATCAAAGCGGTAATTATCAACATGGGAAGAACAAAAATAAGATTATACAAAAGCAACAATAACAAAGCATAGTTTTTTGTGGCAGTCTTTGCAAGCAAGCCAAGAATAACAATATAAGGGCCGGATGTGCACGGCAGTAAAAATAAACTAACAACAAAACCAATCAAAAAAGCACCGGGAACAGAACTCACCCCGCGTAAAATCGTTTTCATCTTAGGCCGCCATGATTTGGGAACCTCCATGATAAACCACTTGCCGTATGCAAAATAATCCTTTATGTTAAACAAACCAATAATAATCGCGAGAACAGCAACAACAGAATAAAACCAATGAGTAAAACCTGCTGCCTGAATCGCAGAATACAACCCAACACCCATAAGAAAGTAAGAAACATAAATCGATGCAGTAAAAGCAAGTCCGGCATGCGCAGCTCTTTTTTTCTTCTTTGCAGACAATATAGTTGTCAATAAAATAATCAAAACAGCAAAAGCGCAAGGATTAATAGCATCAACAGCTGCAGCAGAAATAACCGCGCCCAAAGTTATCTGTTCTTTTAACCTGGTCTTCCCCGGTTCTTCCAAAGGAGACCTTTCTGTCTCAATTGCAGTTGTTTCAGGAGTTACAACATGATTCTGCGGATTATTACATCCCACTACAGAACATCTCTCAATCTCTTTCTTTAACGAGGATGCAACAGAATCACTAAAACCAATAAAAACCTTGTCATCAATAAAAACTGTCGGGACTCCTCCGATCTGCTTTCCAAAAGCATTTGACATCTCTTCAAACAATTTCCTGTTATCCTCATCAAAATAAACCTCTTTCTGCACAACAGTAAGAAAAGAATAATCCTTCTTTAAATCATCAATAAACGAATTTAATTTTGAACAATGCGGGCATCCGCGACCATAAAATTCATACATAACGACTTCTTTTGCCGCACTTGCAGATACTGAAAACAAAAGCAAAAAAAGCATAACCAATAAAATACTTTTTCTCATAATTCTTCTTTATCTCCTACCAGTATATAAATTATCCTCGTGCCATCCGCACATTACATACGGGACATTTTTTTTCATAACACGGAATACCCACTTGGTGAGCAACGCGCCTACCGCACTTTGGACAGACACATGCTCCGCCAGGACCTTCTGCTTTACCGCCCATTCTTCCACGGCCGGCTCCCGAACCTCTTCCTCTCCGCAATCCTCTTCCAGGGCCTGCGCCAGCTCTTCTTTTTTTAGCAACCATTTTATACCTACCTCCTTCAATTCTTATTGCATTTCCATTAACAATCGCATCTGCCAGTTTTTTTCTTGCAGACAAAAGAGTCCTGTGCAAAGTTGACTGGGAAATACTCATTTTTTTCGCAGCATTTACCTGATCGATTTGCTCCAAATCACACCAGCGTATTGCCTCTAACTCATCAAAAGTCAGAACAACCTCATCTAACTCTGCAAGCCGCACTCCTGCCGGCTTAAAATAAACAATATCAGGAACGTGCCGTACCCTCCTTAACAATCTAGGTCTTGGCATCCTTCAAAGCCTCTTCAACTGTCTTATTCTGAACAGTTTTATATTTTATCTTTTTCTCATCCAAAAAAGCAGTCATATTCGGCCCGAACTTTCCGCTGATAACCATTTCAACACCCTTATTCGCCAGCATCTGCGCAACACCAATTCCAGCACCTCCGCCGCCCATTCTAAAAGGATTGGAAATAGTCTCTATTAATTTTCCATTTTCAAAAATCAAATAATATTCTGCCCTTCCACTGACAGGACTTATCTCAGAATTTTTTTCTTTTCCACTTGAAGAAATCGCAATTTTCATTTTACACAACCTCCAATATTTTTTCTACAATACAACCCTGAAAAACCGATGCAATAATCATTACTGCAGTTAAAACTATGGTGAACGACCAACCAAAATAAAAAATCAATAGCGGTAATAATGCCGGCTTGACTGCACGATTATACAAAAAAACAGCAACAAGCGCATTTCTTGTTCCATGTTTTTGCAATTCATTAAGCAACGGATACCACATATAAATAGGTCCGGTGGAAATAATCCCGCCTACAACCGCAGCAATCCACCCCTTAATTCCTGACTGCTTTCCAAGATACTTGTACACTGCTTTGGGAGTAATAAAAAGATTTACCAGAACTAATAAAACAAAAACAAGAATAAATACCCACCAAATTCGTTTAATTATACTAATAAAAAAATCCCATGCTGAGAAAAAATATTCTGGTCTTATAACGGCAATGAACAGATATATTAATACAACTATCCCAAAAAAATACCATCCTCCCCTGCTTTTTTCACTTTTTGCCATCATATCACGCCCAAGATAAAAACTGTTATTATCGCTATCAGTATTGAAAATGCAAATGCAGAAACATTACGAACAACTGCAAACTTTTTTCCCAATAAAATCATTTCTGCGGGCAGCTGCACAATACCTACTGTAACCCAAGCAACCAAAAAAGCAGTGACTGCAGTCAAACTTATGCCATGAGACAATAATTCCCCGCCAAAAACATAACTTGAAACCGGATTGCCTGCCAATATGCTTCCTACTGCACTGCCAATGATTGAATCAAATAAAGCATTTTTGCTGAACAATGCTGTAAAAAATGACTTTGGAATGATACTATTCGCCAGACTAACCAAAAGAATCATTCCTAATAAAACAGGCAACGACCTCCATAACGCTTTAAGTGCTTTAAATGAGGCTTGTTTTAGAGTCAGTTGTTCATTCAATTTTTCAACTCTTTTAGTCTTTTCCTAATTTCAGACAATTCTTTATTTAAGAGTTTCTGTTCCTGCTCTAAAGCTCTGACTTCATCTTCCAGCATGGCGGTTTCTTCTTCTTTTGTTGGGGCAGTGTAAGGGATATATTCCTCTTCATAAGGCATCTGCCATCCTCTGCCACGACCAAAGCCAAAACCACGGCCTCTTCCAAAACCACGGCC
>WJKI01000025.1 GCA_014729195.1 Candidatus Woesearchaeota archaeon | reverse complement strand
TGATACTTCATCTTGTTCTTGCATTTCGGGCAGAGTAGTGTCAGAATCATTTTCTTTTTGTTCTCCTTCAAGCATTTCCTGGACTTTTTCATCTACTTTTTTTTGAACTTCTGGAGGCATTCCTTTTGAAAAAAGTCCTTTTGATTTATACTCTTTTTGTTTGACTTTTATTTTCTTGGCTTCATCAAATATTTCTGCAACTTTCTCCGTTTTTCTACTCTTTTTTACATTTATTGCTTTAGGTAATTTTTTTTCATTAAGTTCTTCGGGTGTTTTTTCAGTGGTTTCTTGTTTTTCTTCAATTGCTTCTTGCAATGCTTCTGCTTCTTTTTCTATTTTTTCTATCTTTTTTTCTGTTTTTGCAGGTTTTTTTTGTTTGTCTTTAGAATTGCCAGATTTCCGGAGTTCAGAAAAATTTTGTTTTTCTCGGGTTTTTTTCTCTGGTTCTGAAACTTTGTATATTTCGAGTCCTCCAAGCATTTCTTTCATTGCTTCAGAGTTTTCTTTCACATCGTATGTCTCTAAAATATCCACTACTTCCAGTTTTCCTTGTTTGGTTTCTAGTTCTTTTTCTTTTGTTTCAATTACATTTTCTAATTCTTTAAATCCTGCGAATTTTTGTTTTAGTTTGTCTGCAGGTATGTCAAAGTAATCAAAGAATTTTTGTGTTAGTTTGATTAATTTTGTTCTGCCTTTTTTTTCTCGTGAAATATATCCTTTTTCTTCTAGGAAATCCAGATGTCGGTATGCCTTATTAGTTCGGATTTTAATTACATCTGATTGAAGTGTTGGTGCTTTATGTGCTACAACTGCTAAAGTTTGTAATATTGTTTTGGGTAATTCAGTTGTGGAAACTACTTTTCTGACAAACGGCATATAATTTTCACGCACTGCCAGCTTCCATTCTGTTCCATCCTGTATTAGCATTATTGAACTTTTTTTCTCTTCAAGATCTTTTTTTAGTTCAATTAATGCTTGTTCTATTATTTTCAAATCTTTTTCTTTAGTTATGCGGGAAAGTTCTTCCAACTGCATTGGCTTTCCTGAAGAAAACAGCAGTGCCTCTAGTCTGTTTTTAAGGTCACTTAGCGGTGTATTTTCCATTTTGTTCTTGAATCACTCCTTTTTCAACTAATTTGTCTGCAAAGGCTTTCACATCTTTGGATGATAATCCTATATAAGGGGACATTTCTTCGCTTGTTTTTGGTTCTTTGCATAGAAATTTAATGAAGTTTTGCAGTACTGCTGTTGCGTTGTTGTCAAGTACCTTGTTTTGCGCGCGAACACTTTTTACCACCATGTCTGCTTCGTGTAAGCGACTTTGTAAATCATTCAAAAAATCACTCATGTCATTTGATTTGAAATTCATTTCTTCAGGGGCGAGTATTTCCATTGATGAGGGTAGTGCTTCAAAGCAGAAATCAAGCATTTGGTTTGGATTGGTAAATTTTATTTCCAGTTCTGCAAAGGTGCTGAACATTTTTCCTTGGGGTTTTGCTTCTTCGTATTCTTCTTTGGTTATTTTCAGGTCTTTTTTTAGTTTTTGTATGTATTCTTTTAATGTTTTTTCTATGTATTCCTTGGGTGCTCCCAGCATTTCAAGTATTGCTCTTGTGTGTATTTCCATAGAAATTGGGTTTTTCTATTAGTTTAAATAATTTGTGCCCGCCAGATATAGTATTTGGCATATCCATCACACAGTTAACTATCTTAGAGTAGTCCTAAAAGTTTTAATAATGTATTTTTAAATAAGTGTTTCGGGAGTGGTAAAAATGCTTAAACTATTTAAAAAGAAGAAAAAGGATTCTAAAGGAGCTCTGCCTCCGCCGTCACCTCCAGAGGATAAGCCTAAAATACCTGTAGGAGATTTTCCTAAAATTGTTCCTGAGAAAGAATTGCCTCCTCCGCCTGCTAATGAAAAAGATATGCCTGAACTTCAGTTTCCTGTTGAAGAGGAAGAGGATAAGCCCACTTTACCTCCGCCGCCCAAGCCGGCAATGCCTGAACAGGCTTCTTTTGCTCCTAGGCCTTCTGTTGAAAGGCCTTTTCCTAAGTTTGAAAAGCCTTCTCCAAAGGTTTTTGACAAGACTGTTGAAGAAGAATTGCCTTCAAAAAAAGTTGTGCGACCAAAGCTTCAGCCGATTTTTGTTGGGGTTGATGATTACAAGTTTATTTTAAATAATACCAATGTTATTCGTTCCAAGCTTTTGGAAGCAGAGGATTTTGCAAAAAAACTTAATTCATTAAAGCACAAGGAAACTAAAATATTGGATAAATGGCACTCCCGAATTGAGGAGATTGATAAAAAACTTACTTATGTTGATAAGGTTTTAAGTAAGGCACAAGGGTGATTTATGATGGATTCAAAAGCTCCGGTTTTTGTTAAGATTGATGATTACAAGGATATTGTTGATTTGCTGTCTTTGATTAAGGATAGATTAAAACAGGCCAAGTTTCTTTTGGATAAGGTTAAAGAAATAAAGGATCAGGAAGATGCAGAAATCAAGGCTTGGTCTAAAGAGCTTAATGATGTTGATCAGCGAATCAATGAGGTTGACAGATCTTTATTTGAGCCAGAACTATGAAAAAGAAAAAAAAGAGAAAGACAAAAAAACATAAGAAAAAAGAGGCATCTAAAGAGCCTTTGTTTATTGGAGTTCGTGATCCTGTTTTTGTTAGAAGAAGTATTCTTTTGTCTTCAAAAGATTTGATTGATTCTTTAAAGAAGTTTGAGGGCTTGGTTGACTTGAGGTTAAGAAAGGAGAATTATGTTGTTGAATTTAAGAGAGTTGTTGATGAACTCTTGGTTTTAAATCGTAAATTGCGTAGCCATTTGCCTAAGACTCAGTTGCGGGAAAAAGAGGTTCCTGTTAAAACCAAAGTCGAACCAAAGCCCCTTCCTTCTCATAAGTCTCATTTGGATTTGTTGGAAGAAGAGTTATCCAAGGTTGAAGCCAAGCTGGATGCCTTGGATTAAGTTTAATAAAGAGTATTCGGATCTAATGTCCCAGCAAGTATTTCTTTACGCTGTTCTACAGACGTTTTTGGAGGAACAAATCCATATTTTTGCCATATTTCATACTTTGTCTTCTGTCTAGGATTATTACTTTCCACATTTTTAAAAAATAATTTTATATATTCTTTTTTATGAATACTCAACTTATATTGAGTATTATTTTTTCTTGTAGCGGTTTCTTTTGACTTAATAAAGTATATTTTAGCACAATCAATCCCTATTTGTTCAAGAAGTTGTTTAGTTGAATAGATTAACTGTTTAGATGCTAATTGAAAATCTATTCGTGGTTGATGGTGATGTGTTTTTCGCCAGGTATTCGCGTATTTACCTCTGGCTTTATCACAATAAAAAGATCCGTCAGTATCAAATAAACCTCTTAAAAAGGCTATTTTAATCTGAAGACTTTTAGAAATTAATATTTCTTTTGGAACCGAGATTGTTTTTGCTTTTGAACCTTTAACAAAACCGTATTTTAACGCTAAAGATATATCTTTTTTCTTATATGATGCTAAACCATATACCCTCCACGATGAAAACTGTTTAGGGGTTATAGTAGAAAATTCTTTAGAAAATAATGGAGCCAATACGGTATCATAATATTCTTTATCTTCAAGCGGGTCTCCCAAAATATAGAATCCTTTTTCTCTGCTCTCTATCCAGCCATCGCCCGCAAAAGCGCCCATAATTTCAGCCATATCCTCACTGATTTCCATGAGTTTATTATGTTTTTTTTCTTTAAATAATCTACGCCTATATGGCCAGTGGTAACTTTTAAATAGGACGAAATACTTCTTAACCCTAATGCAGGCGTGACGGAGTGGCCAAACGTGACAGAGTATTCTTAAAATACGTCAAGACTCAAGGCCTACGATGAAAATCTGTTGTCTTCCAATTCATAGGAATTGGTGAGATATCTGTTGGCTTAGTGCCTACGCAGGTTCGAATCCTGCCGCCTGCATTTTTTAAATTCAAATGAGAAAAATAAAAGGTAAATTACCTAAACCTATTGGACCTTTCGGAGTGT
>WJKI01000024.1 GCA_014729195.1 Candidatus Woesearchaeota archaeon | reverse complement strand
TTGAACAGGTTTTTTTAGACTAATGTCTCGGCTATTGATTATTCTGTTTTTGTCTGATTTTTCCACTTTTGCTCCGATTTGGTTTCTGATGAGGGCAATATTTTGTATGGTAATATTGGTTGAATTAATCAGGTGTATTCCAACATCATAATTCATTAAAATGCAGTTTTTAATAAGTATGTTTTTTTTGTTTTCAATGGTTATTCCTGTTTTCCCCGTGAATAATCCTTGTATTACCGCATTTCCGCAGTCAAGTGTTAATTCGTTTCTTCCGATTGAAATCCCTTCTCTTAATTGGTATGTTTGTGTGCAGAATTGTGTAGTTTTAAAAACTGATTTTCCGTCCCGGGGGTTAACACAATAGCCAGAAACAAATGAACTTAGCAGTATTATTACTAAGAATATCACCAGCCTTTTTTTGAAATTCATAAAGTTTGAACGCAGTGAAAACTTTTGAATCAGAGAAAATTTGTAATTTTCTCGTGAATTTTGTTTAACCTATATATCTTCTCTGTCAAATTCTTTTACATATCTTATGAATTGGAAAATTAATAGTCCTAATAAATAAAATATCGGATAAGCGATAAAGCGGATATTGTTTTTTTCTTCTTTTTTGGTTTGTGTTTCTTCAATTGTTTCTTTTGTTTCTGTGATTTCCAGGGGTTCCGGTTTTTCCGCGATTTCTTCGGTTTTATTTTTTGTTTTTGCAGTTGCTGCCGCAGTTATTTTTTCTTTTTTGCAGTCATTGTCGGTTTCTGGTGTGCAGCGGGAACTGCAGTAAAAGTCATTGTTTTCGCAGGGATTCATGTCTTTGTAATTGTTGCACGCGTTTACTTCGCAGAATTCCCTGTCTATGTTTTTGTTTCCCAGCATTACTATATTGAATTTTGAGGTTAGCGCGCTTATTGGTTTGATTAGACTTTTGTCGTTGTGTTTTTCTATGATATTTTCGTGTGCATTGTACATCCTGACTCCTACATCGTTTTTCAGCAGCGCATTATCGTATAAATGCACCTTAGATGAATTGGAGATAAATACTCCCACATTATAAGTCATGACATTGCATCGGGTTATGGTTATGTTTTTGCGGTCAGCTATAGTAATTCCTATTCCTTTGTGATAGTTTCCTCTTATTATTCCTGTTCCGCAGTTAAGCTCAACATTGTCTTCTGTTATTTTTATTCCTTCTAAAGAATCATACGTGTCTGAACACAGTGTAATACTTCTGTCTATTATTCTTGTTCCTGGCAGTTCTTCACATTCTGCAGCAAGTACATTGCCTGTTAATAGCAGACAGAGTATGAATAATATTGTTTGTTTTTTCATCTTATTTTGTAAAACCTGAATAATACAGTAATATAGGCTAATCCGGCAAGGCAGAACAGTATGTTGAATGGGTTTAATCCTTTTGATAGTATATGTAGGAATAACCATGCAAATGGCACTATTAGTATTGGTTCTAGACACTCTTTAATTTTCCATTTTTTGTGCTTTAGAAAGTACACAAACCCCTTTTTTGCAAGATATTTAGCCATTATTTGGTGTTAAAAAACTGATGTATTTATTTTTTTCTGTAATATGGAAATTTCCACAATCTTTATATATACTTGAATATATATTAAGAATAACATGAAGAAAATAATATTTGGACTGTTGGTATTGATTTTGGTCTTGGCTTCTTGCAAGGCTCCTGAACCGATTATAGTTGAAAAGGTTCCTGAAGTTTTATGTCCAGATCAATACATGCGTATTGGAACTACTTGCTGTCTTGATGCTAATGAAAATGCTATTTGTGACAGTGATGAGAAAATTGAAACTCCTGTTGAGACTGAAGAACCTTTAAAACCAGATACTGAGACTTCTGATGTTTTAAAATCAGAGGAGATTTATGATAAAGCTGTTAAAGCAACTGCTATGGGTTATGCTTACTCTGTTTTGGATGAGAAGTTTTTCATAAGGAATAACAGAATGAAAATCTTGTTTGGTGATTATGTTAAATTAGGTTATGATTATGAAAAGTCAAGATTGAATATTATTGATACTGCTTATTTGAATCTGGATACTAAATATGCTTTTGGTGTTTGTACTGGAAGGTTTTTTAAGAGTTCTGTTTGGGACAAGACTTGTTCAGTCATTAAGGGAATAAGATATCCTTTGTATTTCGGCGATTATTATTACAAGACTCCTATGGATTGGCTGGAGCAGTTTAAGGGTAAAAAGCACACTCATTTTAGGGAGTATGACAAAGAGATTAGGGGAAGATATACTGATATTATTATTTTTGAGCAGGGCAGTGAGAGAACCACGATGTGGATTGATCATAAGACAGGCCTTCCTATAAGAATTAATGTTGAAAATATGCGCGACAACTGGACAAAGGAATATGTTGAATACGCGAATTTGGTTTTCTATATCGAACCAGAAGAAGTTGTTTATGGATAGTTTATACTTTTTTTAATTCTTTCACAACAAAACTGGAGGTTATCCATCCTTGTTTTTCTCCTTGTTTTACTTCATACCAGTATCTTCCTGTTTCTTGGCATATTGCGTATTGAAGCATTAGTACAGGTGTTCCTTGGCATGTTCCTGTTATTATTGCAGTTTGTTCTGCTCCTTCTGCTGCTGCTCCGGGTATGCTCCATAAGGGGACTTCGTCCATCACGCATTCTCCTTCATATATTGTTTGGACAAATGCTGGTTCTGCTGATCTTGATTGCAGTATTCCGCTTTTTTCTCCGCACCCGATTAGAAAAATGAGAATGAGTGCCGCGAAGAGTATTTTTTTCATTTTTTTGGTTTATAGGTTATTCCAGATTTTTGCAAACAGCCAGCCGGTTATGTAGCCGGATACAAATGCCACAAGCAGCAGGGTTAGTGCGTTTGCTGTGTTAAATCCTGTTACTGCCCATGGTGCGCTTAGCATGTGCATGCGCATTAATGAGTCTAGTGCTGCTTGTCCATATCCCAGTCCTACGATTGCAAGCCATGCTATGTGCCATATTATGAGTATAATTCCTAATGCAAGGCCTGTTTTGTTGGCGTTTATGCATTGTTTTTTCTTTTTTGCCATTTTATTTCACTTCTTTTTTGCTATCCAGTTGTGTGTTAGCCAGAATATAACTGAGAATACAAAGGATAATATTGCCCAATATAATAATTTGATTATTTCATATCCGAACATGCTTTTCATCATGCCAATTCACCTCTTTAATGTATATATTAGAGCATCACTTAATAAATGTTTCTATAATTATTTTTTTGCTTTTGGCACGATTATTTTCATTACTCCGTTTTTGTATGTTTTTTTTGCTTTGCTTGGGATTACTTTTTCCGGCAGTCTCACTTGTCTGTAGAATCCGCTGTAGCTTCTTTCCTGTTTATAAAAGTCTTTTTTCTTTATTTCTTTTTCTTTTTTTTGTTCTGCTTTTATTTCTACTTGATCTCTTTTTACTTTTGCTGTTATGTTTTTCTTGTCTATTCCCGGCAGTTCTGCGGTTATTTCTATTTTTGTTTTTTTGTCTTCTATACTTATTTTTGGAATGGTTGTTTTTTTGCTTAGCCAGTTTGCCATTTTTCACCTCTTTTTTATTCCCCGAATCTTTTATTTATTTCTTTCCAGTTTATATAATCCCAGAATTTGTCCACAAATTTTCCTTT
>WJKI01000023.1 GCA_014729195.1 Candidatus Woesearchaeota archaeon | reverse complement strand
TCAACCACCTATACTATTATAAGTTAATGAACTGTAAAAAGTTTGCGGAAAAAATCATTTCTTAAAAAAATCATCATGATGGCCTATCTTAGCAAATAAAATAAAATTATTTTCTTTTTCTACTTTAAACAATAATATAAAACTCTTGTCAATATGCACGTGCTTGTACTGATTCAGATCATAACTGCAGTTATGATACCTGTCAATAGTGTTAGTATCATTATTGATTATTTCTTTAATCTTTTTATTGAGAATTACTACTCTTTTTCTGTCTTTTTTCAAGAGTTTTTTAATAATAAGCTTAAGCTCATCACTCAAATCAAAATCAAACATCTTACATACCGCACAGCCTGTCAAGCTCTTTCAAAGACATCTTTTTACGGCCGTACTTGGCAAAATGCCTATTACAAGTATTAATCAAATCTCGTATCTCTTTTTCTTTCATTTCCTTTTCAACAAAAGAATCTCCATATAATTCAGCGAATTTATTAATTGCCTCGGATTTGGTCTCTAAACCAAACTTGGCTTTAATTACATTCAAAACCCGATTGCTGTACTCATTAAGATTAATTCTTGCAAATACCATAGTGTTACCTCCATATGCATTTCATATGCACTTGAAGTATTTAAAAGTTTTGGTTTATAACAATCGACCAGAATGGATGCCTGATGAAGTCAGAAAAAAAGCCGGCAGTCACGAGTATATTGCATTTGAGATTAAGTTTTAATTACTTCTTTTTCCCTGGAAACCCGATAATATCCAGTGTTTCAGAAGCAATATTAACACCTTTAGTGCCCTGAACTTTTTCCAGAATCATCCTGCTCAACTCATCATGCAAAGTTCTTCTCTTCCTAACATAAGACAAATACCTCACATGCAAACTAATCCAGTTGTCAGTCAAAGCAACATAAATAGCCGGCTCATTAAACTTCTTGGGCAAATAATATTTCTTCTCAAGCATGGAAATCTCATCAGAAGCATCAACAGTAATATCCTTTGTTTTCCTTTTAACCAAATCAAGAATCACCTTAATAGCCTTTTTCCAGTCACTATCATAGGTTATAGGAACATGAATCTCATCCCAGACAAAAGAATTATCCTGAGTATAATTATTAACATGATGAGACAGAATAAAACCATTCGGAACCTCAATAATCCTTCCGGTTGGCTGGTCACCCTGAATCCACTCCTTCATCTCAAGAAAAGTAGTATACATTATTCCAATATCAATAATATCACCAAACTTGCCATTAATCTCCACCCTGTCACCAATACGATAAAGCCGAGTGGTAAACAAAATAATCCCCCCAACAAAATTCTTGAAAAAATCCTGCAAAGCAATTGCAACACCTGCAGCAATAAGACCATAAGCAACAAGCAAAGACTGAGGGTCCTCAATCCAGATAAGAATGGCTGTGATTACTAAAATCCCCAGATATAAAATAGAAACTGTCTTTGAAAACGAATACTTGGTCCTGTCATCTGAAATACGCCTGCTAGCAATCTCCTCTGCAAGAATCTTAAACACAAAATAAATAATAGCAAAAGCAAGAAAAGTGTAAAAACCATTCAAAAAATAATCATTAGGATACTTGAAATTAGCAAACCAAAAACCTCCTGCCAAAAGAATCAAACCCAATAATATAGGAATCTTTTTTTTCAAAGTATTAACCTCTTTTTAATTAACCTTCTTTTTTGCCTGATAAATCTTTCTAACAGGCCATGAAATCTCAATCTTCTCCTTGTCAAAACGGGCTTTCAATTCCTTGATAAACTCATGCTGAACCAAATACTTGGAAACATAATCCTCAATCCTTAAAATAACTGAGAAATTAATATTAGAATCATCAAAAGTATGATACCGAATAAACGGCTCAAAATCCTTAATAGTACCTTTGACATTTTTTTGAATCTTCTTTGCAACATCAACAGTTATTTTCTCAACCTTTTTCAGGTCAGAACCATAGCCAACACCGCACTGAAAAACAAAAGACTGCTGTTTTTGCGGAGCAGAAGTATTCTTGATAATACTCTCAGCCAGTGTATTATTAGGAATAACAATGTAATTTCCAGGCAAGGTCTTCAATCTTGTAGATCTCCACCCAATATCATCAACATACCCGTTGATGTTCTTCCCTTCAAGTTCAACAAAATCACCAACCTGAACCGGCTTGTCAGTCAACACATGCAGGCCGGCAAAAAAATTAGACAAAGTATTCTGCAAAGCCAAACCAACAGCCAAGCCACCAACACCCAAAGTGGCAATCAAAGGAGTAATTTCAACATTAAAATACCCCAGAATAACAATAACCGCAATCAAGAAAATAGTCACGATAATAATCTTATTCAATAACTGAGGAGTCTTTTCAAATTTTTTCCTGACTCTCATCCAGTGAGTGACAAAAACAGTTGAAATCCTCATTACAAGCCAGGAAGCAAGCAAAACAGCCAAAACAAAAAAACCATGATTAATCCAAGTTAAATAATTACTAATAATTGGCAGATGCCTTATTGAAAAATATAAAGCAGACAAAAACAAGAGACTACACAAAGGCAAAATAGTGCTCTGTAAAACCTTTTCACCAACAGAATTGCTTGAACGATATTTTCTGGCAATTGCCTTTAAAATAAGATAAAAACTAAGTAAAATCAACAAAGAACCCACAGCTATAAGAGAAGAATAAATATACGGATTACTTAACACCCCTTTTTCAAACAACATATTACTAAATATAAAACAATAGTATAAAAATGTTTTGTATTTATTAACAATCAGAAGCTGTCCTGCTTAAATTCCTTATTGTTTTTTAAACACTCTTCTGCTCTTGCAAGTTCTTTACCCATATACGCAGCATGGTCAAATCGTGAAATAAGATTCTTGTCAATTATTTCCTTATAAACATGCTCGGCATTATCCCCTTTAAACAAATGACTTGTCTGCCTGTCCTCATTAGTAAAATGCTGAACAAAAATACTATTTTCTTTCAAATAAATAACAAAATAACCCCTTGGATCAAGAATCAAATCCAAATTAGAAGTAATATTATCTTTAATAACCTTATCTGCTTCTTCCCAGTCAGTTTCATACACGTGAGCAGAATTAGAAACAATAGTCAAGTTGCCGTATTTTAACCCGGTTTCCCTGCAGACAAATTTTAATAATTCATTCAAAGCAAAAGCGTTCAAAGGCCACGCCTTAAACATGTCATTTGATCTGATTACTGCGGTTAAATATAACTTTCCGTGCCTTGTCAGAAAATTATGATAAACCAAACAAGGAGGATGTTTAGAATTCCTGTCTTTTTCAACATTCCACAAAATAGAAACAGCCCTTCTTGTATAAGGACATTCCTTTAACTGGCAAATAATCCGTTTAATTTGATTTATTTCAGTATATTCATCAATTTTATAAGAAAATAATCTTTCACCGTAAGTATAATTAAGCCCAACTGGCTTGTCAGCTGTTAAAACAGTAGGAAGATACTCTTCTAATTCTTTTTTTGAAATTTTCAAAAAAGTCTTTAATTCCTGGCTTTCTTCAGTAATTGTGATAATAGTATTTAATAACTCTTTTTCCCGCATATCATACTGAGTCTGTTTTATTTCACCGAATTTCATAATCAAATCCAACAGTTTGGGCCAGGCATCTGCAATCTGTTTTTCCCTGATAATAAAATTAACATTCTCACCAGGCAGTTCATCAATATCTGAAACCTGCTCTGTCAAAATAATCGGCTCGCCAAAAGATTCTGTTTTCTTATTTTTCAACTCCCCCAGGATTTTTAACACTTCTTCAAAAGAATTCTTTCTAAAATCGAAAACCTTAACCTGTTTCCTGAAAATGTCCACATGCTCTTTAGCAATGTTTAAACCAATATCATCTCCCTTGATTAAATCCATGAATTTCTGTCCGCTGTTAGCCATGTCCTTACCAAACAACACAATATACCTGATTTTAGGATTGGATAAAGTATTTCTTACCAAATAATCTATTCCTTTTGTTGAATACAAGTTTCCCAGGATAGAATAATACTCTTTTGGAATCCTAGATTGTATCTGTTCTTTTTCACTCCACAAAGTGCAGATACCAACACCAGAATTCTCATCTCCTAGACACAAATTATGTCCAAAACAAACAGGCCAGCCCATAAGCCCAAGGTAATCACTCAATCAATATATACTTTGTGTAGAACTGAGTGGTAATAAATAAAAAAAATAAAAAAAATTGCTTAAAGAATCATAACTTAATACCTGTCTTTTCTTCTTTTTTGAAAACAATCCCTGCAAAAAACAGGCTTGCCTTCTGTCGGCTTAAACGGAACAGTACACTCTTTTCCGCACTCAGAACAAGTTGCCTTGTGCTCTTCCCTTGGGCCTCTGTTAAAACCCCTTCTATTTCCGCCTCTAAAACCACCTCTGTGGCTTCCTCTTGAGCTATCTCTTCGTCCGCCTCTGGGACGATCGCTAAATTCGTTCATATTCTTTTCCTCCGAAACTCGTATGAGAAATGAGTTCTCATATGCTAAGATACAGCATATTACTCCAGTTTATAAAGGTTCTTAATTACTCATCAACTTCTGGAAAAAACTCACCAGTATACCCGCAGTCATTACATTTATACTGATTAAAAAACGAGCCTTTGGCATAAGCTTCTTTAGATAAATCCTTGCTGATATTCGTGCTTTTGCACTTTGGACATATTCTTTTTTTCATTATCCTAAACATCTGGCAGGTGTTTAGGCCAGACAAAAGCACCTATTGCAATAATAATTAAAGCACTTCCGAAAATCAAGAACAAATAACTCCCAAAAGGAGTATTAAATGTTTCCTGGGCAGCATCGCACATATTTGCCTTATCACAATCAGGAGGAAAACAGCAGGATTGAGAAACAACTAACCCTGTCATTCCTGTACCTATAAAATAAATACCCAGAATTGCAACTAAAATTGTTATAATTATGGTTTTGTTCATTTTAACAAGAAAAATAAATCCATTTAAAACCTTTTCTATACTAAAAAGTTTTATTTCCTGACTTTCAGTCTAATTTACCAACTACTAATCCACCAATCACTGCTAAACGGAATAATAAAAAATTAAATAGTTTCTATTCCTAAATCATCATTAAACTGTTTTCTTTGAACAGTTGTTTGTTCAGAGTCTTTGCCCAAAATCCAGGGCGAATTAACACCAGTTATGATAGTCATAACCATTAATTTTCCTTTCATATGGTCTTCAACTCTTGCACCCCAAATAACATTAGCGTCTTCATCCATTGTTTCTGTAACTGTTTCACCAATTCTGCTAATCTCATCAAGAGTTAAATCAGGGCCGCCACACACCTGAATCAGCGCGCCTGTAGCTCCTGCATAATTGATGTCCAGCAAAGGATTAGACAATGCACCTTTAACTGCTTCATCCACTCTGTTGTTAGTGTCAGAACTTCCTACACCAATAGCAGCGACCCCGCCATTAGACATTATTGCCTTGACATCTGCAAAGTCAAGGTTAACCAAGGAAGGCACAGCAATAGTCTCAACTATGCCCTTAATCATAGTAGCAATCAGTTCATTAGCAACTGCAAACGCCTGTTGAACAGGCAGATTACCTGCAATCTGAACCAACCTATTATTATCAATAACAACAACAGTGTCACAAACCTGTCTTAACTGCTGCAATCCAAATTCTGCCTTGTCAATTCTTGCTCTTTCAATATTAAAAGGCATTGTTACAGTACCAATAACAATAGCGCCCATTTCTTTTGCCAATCCAGCAATAATAGGAGCAGCTCCTGTACCGGTTCCTCCGCCCATTCCTGCGCAAACAAAACTCATATCAGCGCCGCGTAAGGATTCTTTTAACTGCATCATGCTTTCCTGAGCAGCTTCTGCCCCTTTTTGAGGAAAGCCGCCACAGCCAAGCCCGCGGGTAATATCTTTCCCTATAAGGAACTTCTTGTCAGAATCAGTAACATCCAAATGTTGTTGATCAGTATTACATGCAAGAACTTCTGCACCCCGAATACCTTTCTTATACAACCAACTAACCATATTGTTTCCAGCGCCGCCCACGCCAAAAACCTTAATGTTTGCATGCCCTATTTCAGGGGCATTATTTGTGTCATTAGACATTGCGTTTTTTACGATAAACTCCATCCTCTCAACCTCCTCATTGTCTTTGGTTAAATAATGAGTATTAAGAGGCTCCCCAATGATGGGTTTGGGGGGTGGTTTTTAGAGAAACAGTGGAGAGCCTCTAAGTGAAGTGTGAAATACTACATTTGTCTAAAAGGTAGTATATTAATTGTGTTTTTTGTATACTAGATTAAGGATTAAACAACTAATATATAAATGTTTCTAAAATAGTACATACTGGAGTATATAAATTGGTACTATTTTAGAAGCCAGGAAAACAAAAGTTTTCTTTTTCCGTATAGGCATATCGACGAGAAAAATAAACAAATTAATAGTAAAATTTATATACTAATATAACAAAAGTGTAAACGGGGATGGTAATTAGAGGATTTTAAAATGGTAATACTATACGACAGATTCAACATGCCGGATGATGTATTTGGAATCATCTTTGCAACAGACCAACAAATAATTGTTGCAAAAGAACTCGTAAGGTTTATCATTGAAAACAGTGGAGAGATAACAAAAACACAAATGAGTTTGATTGCAACCAAACTTCATGACGGCGTATATGAATGCACCATGACTGAAGGGAAATTCAAAGGCAAAAAAGTAAAATTAAGCTATAACAAAAGGCAATTCTATGACAGAATATTAACACCAATGAAATCAATGGGAATGATAGATTATGATTTATACAAGAAAACATACAAGTTATCGACCAAATTTTCAAATGACCTGATGAAAATAGGAATAAAATGGAAAGAACGCCTGAGAAAAATGGGGCTGAACTTTTAAGGAGACAAAAATGAAAAAAATAATATTGCTTTTGACAATACTTTTTCTGATTATACTAGGAATATATTTTATACTGCCTGAAAAAGAAATAAAACAACCAGAAATAAAAATAAAAGAACCTGAAATAGAACTGGCGCCAACACCTGCTGAAGAAAAAATCGTGCAGAAATGGGCATCATCAGACAAACCAATAATTAAAGATGATGACCGAATAAGTTATATTGTATGGCATGTTGAATGGAACACTGAATCTAAAAAATACGATATATGGGACAAAAAAGGAAAACACTTTGAAATTTCCAAAAAACAATTAATTAATAATATCAATCAAGGAATCCCGCCGATAGTAACAATACCTCCTGTTCAAGCAACAATACCCGTACCATTACCTGCAACTCAAACAGTAACACCACCAACTGTGCCAACACCACCCACTCCACCTGCACCAAAAGCAGTATGCGGAAACGGAATTCTTGAACAAGGAGAACAATGCGACGACGGAAACAGAATGTCAATGGACGGATGCTCAGCAAGATGCCTAACAGAATACTGCGGTGACGGAATAGTCCAGTCCCCGCTGGGAGAACAATGCGACGATGGAAACACATACTCCGGAGACGGCTGCGATTCCAAATGCCAAACTGAATACTGCGGAGACAAAATAGTCCAGGATAAAATAGGCGAGGAATGCGAGCCTCCAGGAACAGCAACCTGCGATGCCAACTGCAAAACAATAACTCAACAACAATACCCTGCCCACTGCTCAGACAACCAATGGACAGGAGACGAATCAGATCTTGACTGTGGAGGAAGCTGCCAACCATGCCCGCCCCCGGGAAATCCAACATACCTAAGCTGCTGGACAAACTCGGACTGTGCAACAGGAGAATGTGACATGAGCCAGGCCAAACCACTGCCTGCCACAGACCCTAATACAGGAATACAATACAATTCAATATCACAAATAAGACAATTCACCGGACAAAACTGGATAATACAATATCAAGGCAAATGCGACTAAAGTGATTTAATCGACCGATAAAAAAATAGACAAACTGATAAAAGTGCATGACCCAAAATATCAGACTTTCGCCTGTTTTGAAGAATTATTAAAAAACTAAACCTTGGTCAATGTCTCAACTTTTTCTCCTATAAGAAAAGTATTTTCTGCCTGAGAAACTAAACCTTTGTTTTTCTCGGGTAATGGAGGGAATTTATTGATTATTTCTTTTGAAAGTAATTCTTTTAATGCCAAATTAGTCTTTCCCTGACCGAATTTTCTTGTAAGCCATCTTGTCGTGAAAGGCAAGGTTTTGTATTCATCCTCAATATGCTTTAAAATCTCTCTTGCAAAAGGAGCTCTCACAGGCTTTTTTTCTTTCAAAGCAAATATATTAGCTCTTTCTCCCTCATAAATCATTCCAACACCATTTGTTGCAAACGGCTCAATAGCAATTACCTGTCCTTTTTTCAGTTCTTCAGTATTGCCATTATCAAAATTAGGCACAGTCGGCTTAGTATGGATATCAAACAAATCCAGACCATGACCAGACAAGTTCTTAATCGGAGAAAAATCAAAAGACTGAATTGTTTCCTGGATTGCTTCACCGATTTTGTTCAAAGGAATTCCTATCTGCAAAACCTTTGCAGCATTATTCAATGCATCTCTTGAAGCTTTTATCAAGTCTGCATGTTCTCCTGACAAGTCAACTGTCAAAGCATTATCACCAATTGCACCATTAACATGAACACCAACATCCAAACTAACTAATTGATTCTTGAAAACAGTTTCATCATCCGGCTCTGCACAATAATGCGCAGCAATACTATCACAGCTGATTTGAACCGGAAACGCGGGTTTCCCCCCTAATTGTTTAATTTTTTCCTCTATTTTATCAGATACTTCTAGTAAAGAACTGTCTTTTTTAATTAATCCTTTGCCGTAATCTAAAGCTTCGGCAGCTATTTTTCCTGCTTTTCTCCAGTCTTCTATGTTTTCCATAGAAATAGAAAAATATCACTTTATTTATAATTATTTTGGTTGATAGAACTAATCTTTTGATTTTTGAGCCTGAACCAAATCATATTTCTTTTTTGCGACTTTAAATAAAAAACCACTATCCTTATGATCTACTGATATGACAACTTCATTTTTTGGGAGAGGCTTTTTCAAAATATCATTCATATAAGTAATAGTCATCCTGTCCCGGGTTGTCCATTCATTCAATGCTGGGCGCTGTTTAACTATTTCTTCAAGCCGCGTTTTAAAATCAGGAATATCCGGAACCAAGAAATGCATCTTAAAACCCAAATCATCTATAGGCAGAATATCTGCACCAAAATCCTCTGGAGTATCGCCAAACTCAGACCTATACCTATCAATAAAATCCAAAATCTTACGGCCGCAAAACCATTCGTATAGTTTTTTATTATTTTCCATCTTAATAAATTACAGCAACAACTATTCTTTTAATGTCCTTAAATCTTACTTTTTCAGGATCTTTAACAGGATTGTTGTCTCCTTTGAATTCTGCATACCATCCTTTGCTGTCTTCTCCTGTTTTAATCACCCTATGAATTATAGTGCTAGAGCCGGATTGATAAGAAACAATATCACCAACGTGAACATCATCAGGGGTTTTTGGAATGATTTCAATTGCATGAGCTCCTGCATCTATAATCGGGTCCATAGAGTTAGTATCTGCAAAAACCGCCCATTGAGGGTTTTCTAAATTAATAGTAACACCATCATTATACATCTTAATATCCTGCTCCTTAATCCAGTCATGCGGAGAAGCCCTTTCTTTTGCCTTTAAAACTCCGTTTTCAAAAGAGGGAAAATCTGCAGCTGGAATCTCAACAGCAGTAAGACCTACAAAAGCCATACTAACTACTGCTCCTAAAAGAAAGGCCATTGTTGCTATAAGGAATTTCTTAATCATTTTGCTCTATTTCTCTCCCTAATTCATTATAAAATTCTTCTGGTTGTTTACTGCCTACCAAAAATTCAGGTTTATGGTGAGCAAAATACTCTAAAAGTTCGAAATTCGGGCGCTTCGGTTCTTCTGGAGCGTTTTCTTGCCCTTTATAAACGCTTTTCACTGTTTCTAGGAAATCTGTTAAAGTAATCATTCTCCACTCACCAATATACTCTATAATATAGAACTAGTATTTAAATCTTTCGGTTTATTTGTCACTTATAAGTGGTTATTATTTGGCTTTTTTGTATCTAAACTTACATTGACTCGCCAGTTGTTTAACCTTATCAGATAATTCTTCCTTATTGACAGTTATAACAGAATTATGAATTTTAATAGTCTCTAAAGGCAATCCCTGAGATCTTAGAGTTTCAGTAATTTTTCTATACAACTTCCATGCCTGTGCTTTTTGCTTAAAGTTATATTTGTCCATAACAAGTGATTAAAAAGCAGAAGTTTAAAAAGGTTCGCCGCCGGAAGGAATTTCGCCCACTGTTCGAAAGCGAATTTCGAACCCGCAAGGTCTGGGGAGACCCAGGATTTTCAGTCCTTCGCAATACCAGACTATCTATCATACACCCTAAAAGTCAACTATTCACAACCTTTAAGAACCCCCCTATAACAATCCACTACATGGAACTATGGCTGATGGGGGGAATAGTCATACTACTAAGCTTGTGGCTTTTCTTTAAAAGAAAACAATTTGTATGGCAAAGTTTTGGACCATTCTACTTTGCAATGTATCCCACAAAATTCGGCATAAAATTCATGCGCAAAACCGCCTTAAAATACAATAAAATACTATACTGGATTGGAACCATAGGAATCAGCATAGGATACATAGGAATGGCAGTAGTAACAGAAGAATTAATAAGAGGTGTCTATACTTTATTTACAAATCCACAAATAACAGTCGGACTTGTTCTGCCAATCAAGGCAAAGGGAGTTTTTTATGTTCCTTTTCTATATTGGATACTCTCTTTAATCATAGTAATGATAGTTCATGAAGGAGCACACGGAATAATTGCTTTAGTACACAAAATCAAAATTAAAAAAACAGGAATAGCATTTTTAGGGATAATCATACCAATCATTCCTGCAGCATTTGTAGAACCAGATGAAAAAAAGTTAAACAAATCTTCTAACTTGATTAAACTAAGTGTTTATTCTGCAGGACCATTTGCAAATATTGTATTAGGATTTATTTTATTACTTGTTTATTTGTATGTTCCATTTGGAAATAATTTTATTCTTATTTGGATAAAAGATTTGATTTATTGGGTTTCTTTATTAAATGTTGGCGTAGGACTGTTTAACCTAATACCCTTAGGACCTATAGACGGAGGGAGAATGTTTCAGATTGCTTTGGAAAAACTAATGCAGCCAAGAAAAGCAACCAAAATATGGAAAGCAGTTAGTTATGGGTTGTTAGCTATTGTCGTAGGAAACATATTATTTGCATTGTTTCTATGATCACACACTAATTCTATAGAAATATATTTATATTAGTATTTACAAATACCAAATATGAGCTTATTCGGAATGTATGTAACAGCAAATGACGTAACAATAATAATGTTTGTTCTAAACGCAGCATTATTCGTCCTACTGCTTAGAACATATGTCAAATTAAGGAGGGAAACATAATGCTCCTTGAACTTGTGATAATATTATCAATAGCGAACATAGTATTTACTGTCCTGATAATGAAACAATGCTGTTCCACTTCTCCGCTTATCAGAAAAAAAGCCAAAAAAAGAATAGCAGAAGAGGAAGAAGAATACGCAGAACCAACTGCACTGACACAAAAACAAGAAAAAAAATCAGAATACAAACCGTTAAAAATAGACAAACTCTCAGAAATAAAAGAAAAACTACACATAAAGAAAAAAAACAAAAACAAAAAACACGTGTCAGAAACACCAGACATGAACAGAGTAATAGAAGAACTACAGTCCGAATTCAAGAAAGGAAATACACAAGAAAAGAAAACAAAAAAATCCAAGAATGAAATAGCTGACAGATTAAAAGAAATAGAAGAAGCTTAAATAACTGATTCAACTTTTTTTCTTATTTTGTCTCTTATTTTTCTCATGTTTTCAAAAGTAACATTATACGGATCTTTCACATTCCAGAAAACGGCTTTTTCAGAATTGACAACAAAGTCCAAACACTGTTCACGAGGACACAGGACATACATTCTGTCACATACATCAACCATTTCAGGAGTAACAGTTTTTGGCTTCTGGCTATTTATAGGAATTCCTTCCTCACTCATTAAGTTAACAATAGTGCAGGGCAATTTAGGATATCTATTTTCAATATCCAGCATATTCCCTGCACTAACTGCATCTTTTGAATTAGTCAGGAAATTATAATATGCTTCAGCCATCTGACTTCTGCCGACATTTGCGTGGCAAACAAACAAGATTTTACTCATGCAGAACAAGAAAACATAACTGTATTTAAAGTTAAGTCTTATAAATATAGTAGTATCAGAGATAACAAGCAATAAAGACATGAAAGAAATACCATTAACCAAAAAAGAAGGTGCAGTAAAAGAAAGCGTGATTAAACTAAAATGCATATTTACAATCAGCAAACAAATGGTTGAAAAGATATTATTTGAACTTTCACATGAAAAGAAAAAAATAATCCATACTGAATTATTTTAAAAAATCAACAAGTTAAAATAATTATTTCTTACTCATTGCCAAAGTAGCAATAACTAAACCAGCAATAGCAATGATACCAATAACAGAAACAGCAGAACTCCTGCTCAATAAATTAGCACCAGGAATAGTAACTACAGCTCCAGTCATACCTCTGACACCCAAAAGAACAATAATTATCCCTATTACCAGTAAAAGTAAAGTCCATTTGCGATCCATAGTATTCACCTCATTTAATCAAGTTTAAGAAGAAATGGTATTTAAATGTTTTGGAAGAAATCTGCGATATAATTCCTTACTTGATGTTCGCTCTCTTGAGAATTCTTGATTCTTGTTCAAGTATTCTTCTAACCAAATCATTAAAGGGGTATTAACTATATAAATACTGCTATTTTTGGCATCATTAAGAGGGTGTTAACTTTTCTGAAACAAGAATATCGACGATAAGCTGAAAAAGCTAATGAATGCTAATGATAAACCATTAAGGCAGTATTAGCAGGGTGTTAAGAAATATTATGTTACTTCAGACGACTATACAACAAAAACATAATTTCGGAGTCGAAGGAACAATGAATCCCTGCTATGCGTGCCCGCAGAAATGTCAGAAATGCACAAAAATGATAATATATAGTATGCATTTCTGAGCATGCTCAAGAACTGCTACTAAGAATATTATAGATAATAGCAGTTCTCGACAAAATAAAAAATT
>WJKI01000022.1 GCA_014729195.1 Candidatus Woesearchaeota archaeon | reverse complement strand
TAATTCCTATAATAGAAACCATACCCAGAATAGTCAAGGTCAAGCCCTTTTCTTCAGCCATCTAATATCACCTCAGTTTTGATAATTGAATGTATTAACATAACATATTTAATTCGTATATATAAATGTTTTGGTTAGTTTAAGACTGCAAAATTATTTCTTTCTCATTCTTCTAAAAGTCTCAGCAACATCGATTATATATTTTCCTTCCTGAACCCGAAAAATCAAAGGATCCCCCTTGAAAAGTCTTACAAGATCCAATTCAAACTTACCCTGCTGCTTAACATTAACAGACTCCAACTCAAGAACAACCGGAGCATCATGATCCTCAATATCTGCAAGCTCATGAATATCCTCCTCAATCTGCTTTTTCTCATCAACAGACAGATTAGCAGCAATATTCTGCTGTTTCTCCATCTTAGATTTTTTAATAAAGAAAAATAATTTACCGCCACAAGAACATCCTTTAATAATTTCCTCAGAACCATCATCATAAAACTTATTACAACGAACACACTGATGAGGCATCTTATTTCTTTTTAGACCTCCTGCGTTTATTCATAGTCAACAATTCTATCTTATCAGGATTCTTCTTAATAGATTTAACAACACTTGCAGGTCCAATCACAGTAAAACCAGAACGATTACCCAAAAACAAAGAAAAGAAATCATTCTTAACCTTTGCAAAACCTTCCAAAGTCTCAGACTGAGAAGGATCAATAACTGCAAGTTCAATACCCCTAAACTCCTTGTTAATCTCTTCCATAGTGGTCTTTATCAATTCTGTTTCTTCATCCTTGCTAAGCCTGCCCTGCAAAAGAACAATCTTATTCTTCTTTGCAATATTCAACAGTTTCCTAATCCTGCCGACAGAACTAAGAGCCTCGATTTCCGTATACGGAATAAATTGTAATGTCACCATCTTTTTTTGTTTACCCCACAAGTTTAAACAATTTTTCATACATCTTTTTGACATTCCTGCCGTACTTTGCAGAAATACCCATAACTTCATACTGCGGAAAAGCCGCCTGAACCTTCTTAATATTAGATCTTTTTAAATCACTTTTGTTTCCAACAATCAAAACAGGAATATTCCTTGCAGCAAGATTTCCTATAATAGTAATATTAACCTGCGAATAGGGATCCTGAGTGGAATCCAAAACAACCAAAACAGCATCCATATCATCAAGCCACTTGATAGCATCAATAACTCCCTTAGTAGCTTCTTTTGCACGCTTTTTTGCCTTTCTCTCAGACATGCCAAATTTCAAAAAATCCTCATAATCAATCTTGGTGGCAATGCCCGGAGTATCAACCAAATTAAAAAAAAGCTCTTTCTTGCCATCCTTTGACTTCATAGAAATCTGCTCCTTAATCTGAATCTCTCTAGTTTCATGAGCAACATTGCTAATAGAACCCATTTCCTGGCCAAGCCAATCCTTGCAAATCTTATTAGCCAAAGTAGTCTTGCCGGAATTCGGCGGCCCATACAATCCTAACTTAATATCCCCCTTTGTCTTGAAAAACATATTCAAAAACGAGTTAAACCAACCTTTAATCGAGTCAATCACCACAATCCACCTCAATTACCAGTAAAAAACCTTATTTTATATACTTTTCTATTCTAGAAACACAAAATAAGAAATATATATAATAAAAAAAAATAATAAAAGAAAACTATTTCTTCTTTTTCTTCTTGGCCTTCTTCCTAGTTTTCTTCTTCTTCTTTTTAGCTACTTTTCTTGACTTGGCCTTCTTTTTTCTCTTGCGGCCGCCGCGAGCCATTTTTGCAGCAGAGATATCTCCTCTCTTATCTATAAAATATAGATATCCTGGTTTTTTCTTAACTCCGACTCTAGCAACTTTCTCTATTTTTTTAGCTCTTGTTTTTCTCCCGCGGGCCATTTTTGCCCTAGAAACATCGCCTCTCTTGTCAACAAAATACAAGTAGCCGGGTACTTTTTTAACACCCACTTTTGCAACTTTTTGTGCCATAGGTCTCATCCTCCTTTTTATTATTTGGAGATTATTAGTCCCCCCATCGACGATAAAACGCCTGAATTTAATGAATAAAATAATCTGAGTTTATAAAACTTTCGACAATTACCTCTTTTTTCTCTTCTTAACTTTGCGTTTTTTAGTCGCTGTCCGGTTTTTTCTTGATGTTTTTTTCTTTTTGATTTTTGCCTTTTTGCTTTTTTTAGGACGAGATTTCTTCAAATCAGGACATTTTAATTTAGTTTTGGTATGCGGATCTGAAACAAACCATGACGGAGTCAGAAAATTCTTAATCTTTTCACCAAAAGAAATTCCTTCCTTATAAATCTCCACCACTTTTTTCTTGGGCATTGGCTGATGCTTTTCCAATTCCTTTGCTCTTTTCAAAGCCTCTTTTATCTTCCTTTTTTTAAAAAAACCACTCATTCAGTATGTAATGAACAGAGACATATATAAACTTTATCATACAAATGCTTAAATACTTATCTCCCGTGCATAACTTAATGACAAAAGGGCTGGTGATATCAGGAGAGTTCGGCAATATTCTTGCCCGCGAAAAAAGCGGAAACAAGATAGAACTTGGCGAATTATTAATCGCAAAAACTTCTGAAGGAAAAATATTAATGCAAGTATTTGATTTAGTATATGGCTCTCAATTGAGCCAGCAAAATCTGGAACTGGTTTCAGGACTTCGCCTTGAAGAAGACACAGAACTTGAATTAATCGACCCAAAACTAAGGACATATACTTTATCCAAACTCAAAAACATATTAACCATCAAGAATAACAAAGCAATGTCGCCAAAAACACTCCCAAATTTTTTTTCTCCGGTGAGGGATGTAACAAAAGAAGACTTTGAATTCATGTCCTCCCATGTCCCCAATGCCTTATATTTCGGAGACCTACGCAGCGGAAGCAAAAAACTGGATGTTCCAATTTATCTGAACGGAGAAAAAATTCTATCACACCATATTCTAATATGCGGAACAACAGGACGAGGAAAAAGCGTGCTAATGAGCAACCTATTATGGAACATAATAGATAAAGACTACTGCGGAATGCTGGTTCTTGATCCTCACGACGAATATTACGGAAGAAACAAAACAGGAATGAAAGACCACATCCAGGCAAAAGAAAAAGTAGAGTATTTCACTCCCAGAAATCCCCCTCCAGGATGCAGACATTTAAAATTTAATATCAAACAAATGCTACCGCATCATTTCAACGGAGTGGTAGACTGGAGCGATCCGCAAAGACAAGCATTATATGCCTATTTCAAAGCATACGGCAGAGACTGGATATCCTCTGTTCTGCTTGAAAAAGAAATTGAAGGAGTAAAATTCTTTGAAGGAACTATTGCTGTTATCAAACGACGATTAATGCAATTACTAAAATTAGAAGTGCATAACGAAGAAATAAACTGCAAAGGAATATTTGATTTAAACTTAGGAGAAGGAACCATAAAAGATATTGTAAACTCGCTTGAGGAAACCAAAACAGTTATTATCGACACATCTGAATTTAGTGAAAATGTTGAAATACTAATCGGAAGTCTTATCGCATCTGAAGTATTAGACAGATACAAAAACTATAATTTTGAAGACCTGAAGAAAAAACCAGTTGTGTCAATAGTTTTAGAAGAAGCCCCCCGGGTTTTGGGAAAAGAAGTCCTAGAAAAAGGCAGCAACATCTTTTCAACAATCGCCCGCGAAGGACGCAAATTTAAAGTCGGACTGACTGCTATAACACAACTGCCAAGTTTAATCCCCCGAACAATTTTAGCCAACATGAACACAAAAATAATACTCGGAATTGAAATGAAACCAGAAAGACAAGCACTAATTGAAAGCGCAGCACAGGACTTAAGCACAGACGACAGAAACATCGCAGCACTCGACAAAGGAGAAGCAATAATCAGCTCTAATTTTGCAAGCTTTGCAATGCCGATAAAAATTCCCTTTTTTGATTTAATAGTCAAAAATGAAAAGCAAGAACATATTCCAAGCTTTGCCGGAGTGAAAAAATGAAACAACAAAAAATTTTAAATTCGCAAGAAAAACTGCGCTTTTCTGTGCCAAGAAAAATCACAAATTTTTCTATGGTTTTGAGCTTCATTTTTTCCTCAGGAGGAAAAAAATGAAATTTGTTCACATCGCTGACTGCCATTTGGGAAGCTGGAGAGAACCAAAACTGCGCGAAATAAATAACAACGCATTTATATCTGTAATAGATTTCTGCATAAAAAAAGAAATCGATTTCTTAGTTATTGCAGGAGATTTATTTAATACTGCACTTCCTTCAATAGACAGCATCAAACTCGCAGTATGCCAGTTAAAAAGACTGAAAGACAAAAAAATACCTGTATACGCAATTGCAGGAAGCCATGACTTCTCGCCATCAGGAAAAACAATGCTGGATGTGCTTGAAAACGCAGGATTATTAATCGATGTATCACGCGGAGAAACAGTAGAAGGCAAACTAAAACTAAAATTCACCGAGGACATGAAAACAGGAATCAAACTAACCGGACTGCTAGGGAAAAAAGGCGGGCTTGAAAAAAACTATTACTATGATTTACACCGAGAAAATTTAGAAAATGAGAAAGGATACAAAATATTTCTTTTCCACAGCGCAATAACAGAACTGAAAACAAAAGAGCTTTCCAACATGGAATCAATGCCATTATCACTACTGCCAAAAGGATTTAATTACTACGCCGGCGGCCACGTTCACATCGTAGACCAAAAGAATTTTAAAGAATACTACAATGTAATTTATCCAGGACCAATATGGCCAAACAGTTTTTCTGAACTGGAAAAACTCGGACAGGGAGGATTTGTTTTTGTGGAAAACGGGAAAGCAGAACAAATGAAAATAGAACCCAAAACAGTAATAAGCGTAAAAATAAACGTGGAAAACAAAAATGCAACAGAAGCAGAGCAAGAAATAATAGACGGGTTCAAAGAAGAATCAATTAAAGATTCTGTTATCACCTTACGTGTCGAAGGATGCCTGCGCAAAGGAAAAATCACAGAAATAAACTTCAAAAAAATATTTGAGGACTTATATGCAAAAGGCGTGCATTTTGTAATGAAAAACACGTCCGGCTTAAAAACAAAGGAATTTGAAGAAATGAAAATAAAAGAAAGCTCTGCAGAAGAAATAGAAAATAACTTGATTGAAGAACACTCAGGACAGCTGAAAATATTTGAAAAAGAAAAAGAGAAAGAGCTCACAAAAGAACTGCTGCAAATGTTTTCTGTGGAAAAAAATGAAGGAGAAAAAAATTCTGATTTTGAAAAAAGAATAAAAGAAATGGTTGACTCAGTAATTATGGAGACTTCCTCAACATAGTTCTTGGGAAAGGAATGGCATCTTTTATGTTTTCTAGTCCACAAATCCAGGCAACAACCCTTTCAAGTCCAACACCATAACCCGCATGAGGAACACTCCCATATCTTCGCAAATCAAAATACCACTCATATTTCTTAGGATCCTCCTTCATCTCCCTTAATCTCTTTTTCATATACTCAATATCCAAACTCCTTTCAGAACCTCCGGCAATTTCCACGTAGCCTTCAGGAGCAAGCATGTCAAAACACCTCGCCACTTTCGGATTCTTGGGCTCAGGAGGCTTGTAAAACGCCATTGCCTCAGAAGGATAATGAGTAACAACAACAGGAACCCCAAAATGCTCTGTAATTTTTTCCTCTTCAACAGTTCTCAAATCCTTGCCCCACTTAACATCCATCCCAAACTTTGTCTTGAGAATTTTCATAGCTTCATCATAAGTAATAGTAGGATATTTCTCCTTGACATACTTTTCAAGAATTCTGACATCTCTCTGTAATATTTGTAATTCTTTTTTATTATTTTTTAACACTTCATCAATAACAAACTTAATTTCCTCTTTTGCAATCTCAGTCAATTCTTCTAGTCTAATCCACGGAGCTTCCATCTCGCACATCCAGAATTCAGCCAAATGCCTGGAAGTTTTTGATTTCTCAGCCCTGAAAGTAGGGGCAACATCATAAATTTTACCCAAAGCAAAAACCGCTGCCTCTGCATACAGCTGCCAAGTCTGAGAAAGATAAGTAATATCATTCTCATCAAAATATTTAACTTCAAATAAAGTTGAACCTCCTTCAGACTGCATTGGCTGTAAAATCGGAGCAGTAAATTCAACATACCCTCTGTCCCTGAAAAATTTATGAATTGCTCCGATAATAGTTGACCTGATTTTCATCACTGCAACCATTTTTCTTGAGCGCAACCATAAATGTCTATTATCTAAGAGAAACTCCGGACTTTGATCCTTGACAATAGGAAAACGATCTGCAAACTGAATAACATTCAACTTATCAACATGAACTTCATAACCAGTAGGAGCTCTCTTATCCTCCTTGATTGTTCCCTCCAATTCAATAGAACTTTCTATAAGTAAATCATTTGTATCTTTCCAGACTTTTGAAGAAACCTTGTCTTTTTCTATTACGCATTGAATGATATCTGTCTCATCCCTTAAAACAATAAAAGCATAAGCATTAGATTTTCTCTCTCTCCAAACCCAGCCCCGCAATGCTACCCTGCCACTGCCTTTTTTCATAGCTTCTTTAACAGTCATAAATTCCATATAAAAATAGATAGATAGTTGTGTATAAAAAAGTTTGGGTTTTATAAATACTTATTAAACCAGAGAACTGTTTTTCCAACGATAGTGTCTACATACTTCTCAAACTTATGATTTGCCCCGGGAATAATTCTTAACTCTGATTCCAAAGGAAGATAGTTTATTGCTTCTTTAGAATCATCAACTGGAACACGCTCATCCTCAGCACCATGAAGTATTAAAACCGGACATTTAACATTGGGCAAAATCTCCTCAGGATCAACAGCTTCCCTATCTTTTAACATTTGCTTGTCAATAATAAATTTTTTCCTAACGCCTTCTTCTCTAAGCGTAGTAATGTACCCTTTTTCACGTAATTCAGCTAATTGTTCTGCAGAATATCTTTTATCCCATGTATACCTAACTTTATTAGTAACCGGGGCGGTTAAAACCATGGCCGCAATATCTTCAGAATATCCTTTTAATGCAACAAGACCTCCGAAACTGTGACCATGCAAACCAATATTTTCAAATCCTCTTGATTTTACATACTTCACCACAGCATAAAAATCTTCTACCTGCTTATCCAAAGCCAAAGAATCATCATCACTCTCCCCAGAACCACTAAAATCAAAAGTCAAAACAGAATTTCCTGCAACTTGCAATTCTTCTGCAATCCTATCAAACAATCCCCATTCATGCCTGTCGCCGGTAAAACCGTGCATCATAATAACAATCCTGTCATCATCATCTGCAGGATAGAAATCACCAACTAAGTTCAATCCTCTCGAGTTTTGAAAATTAACTTTTTCCATACTTTATTCTAATAGTCCGCACTATAAAAAGTTTAGGTTTCAAACAGCTTTATAAAGAAAGGAGAGTATATTAATAGTATGTTTGAGATACTTCATAAAGACGGTAAAGCACGACAGGGGATATTGACCATCAATAATCGAAGTGTTGAAACTCCATTCTTCATGCCAGTTGTGACAAAAGGAGCTGCGAAATTTATTGACAATGTTGCATTGAAAGAAATCGGGAGTGATGCAATAATCTGCAATGGATTTATCCTTTCTGTAAAACCGGGGCTTGAAGTTCTTGAAAAGATGAAAGGAATTCACAACTTTGCAAACTATGATGGAATCATATTTACAGACTCTGGAGGATTTCAAATGTATTCTGACAAACTGTTAATCAAAACAACTGATGAAGGAATACACTTCAAAGAACCATGGCACGGAGAAAAACTATTAATAACACCTGAGAAAGACATGGAAATCCAATCAACAGTCGGTTCTGATGTGGCAATGTGCCTGGATGACATGCCTCTTTACGGCTCTGACAAGAAAAGAATACAAGAATCTGTTTTAAAAACAATAGAATGGGCAAAACGATGCAAACAAAGCCATGATAAGACGAAAGCACAAAAAAAGAGTGAACAAAAGCTATTTGGAATAATACAAGGAGGAACATATCCTGACTTAAGAGAATTCTGTGCAAGAGGAATTGCCGCCATGGACTTTGACGGCTATGCATTTGGCGGACTTGCAATAGGAGAACCGGCTGAAAAAACATTTGAAGCTGTATCTGCTGCAATAAAATTTATTCCAGAAGAAAAACCCAGATATTTAATGGGAGTAGGAACCCCAGAACTGATTTTACAAGCTGTTGAAAAGGGAGTGGACTGTTTTGACTCAAGATATCCAACAATGACTGCTCGTAATGGAACTTTGTTTACAAATAATGGACAAATAAACATTGACAAAAAAGATTTTGAACTGGACAAAACACCAATTGATCCGTCTTGTAATTGTTTCACATGCAAAAACTTTACAAAAAGTTATATTCATCACCTAACACGATTAAAAGAACCCACAGGACACATACTAAAAACACTACACAATGTTCATTGGATTCAAAATTTTATGAAAGCAATTCGTGAATCGATTAAAGAAGGAAAGTTTGAAGAATTCAAACATAATTTTCTAAAAGCATGCTCTTCATAATCTTCTCTGACATTTCAGGATCTGCAGTTAAAACAATATTTTCCAATTCTTTATGCTGTTTTTTAAATTTCTTTTGGATTCTGCCCACAATTTTTTGTTTTCTAGAATCAGACAAAGGACTTCCGGTAGCGCAGACATAAGCAGTATTTTTTTCAGAATCAAAAGCCACATGAAATTTCGGAATACCATACGACGGCTTATCACGTACAAAATTAACTAATTCAAGAAATGAATTCCAAACCATAAATAACAAAGAATCCTCCTTCAATCCAACATAAAAAGAACCAAGATATTTCATTTAATCCTCAATCCCAACTCATCCAACTGCTCCTTGTCAACTTCAGAAGGACTGTTTTCCATCAAAGACTCTGCATTTTTTGTCTTGGGAAAAGCAATAACTTCCCTTATGGACTCATTGCCTGTAATAATCGCAGCAATCCTATCCAAACCAAAAGCAATACCTCCGTGAGGAGGAGCGCCATACTTAAAAGCCTCAAGCATATGCATAAACTTAGCCTTGTATTCTGTCTCAGACATGCCCAATGCCTTGAAAACTCTCTGCTGCCAATCACCACGATGCATTCTTATAGAACCACCACCAATCTCAGTACCGTTCAAAACCAAATCATAAGCATGCGCCCGAACCTTATCCGGATTGGTTTCCAACAAATCAAGATCCTCTGCAACAGGACTTGTAAAAGGATGATGCAAAGCATAATACCTATTATCCTCATCATTAAACTCCAACAAAGGAAAACCAGTAACCCAAACAAAAGCATACTCATCCTTCTTTTTTCTCAAATCAGGATTATCCCTCTTATATTTTTTCATGGCCTCAGCATAAGTCAATCTTGGAAACGGAACCTTAATATCAACATTCAAAACCTTTTTCCACACAAACTTCATCAATTTCTCAATCAAAGAATAAACATCCTCCTCCTGAAAAAAACTCATCTCCATATCCAATTGAGTAAACTCCGGCTGCCTGTCAGCCCGCAAATCTTCATCCCTGAAACACCTTGCAATCTGAAAATACCTATCAAAACCAGCAACCATCAACAACTGCTTATACTGCTGAGGAGACTGAGGCAAAGCATAAAACTTGCCCTTATGAACCCTGCTGGGAACCAAATAATCACGCGCACCCTCAGGAGTAGACTTTGACAAAATAGGAGTCTCAATCTCAACAAAATTATAATCAGACAGAAAATCCCGGACTGCTTTTACTAATTTATGCCTAACCATCAAATTATTCTGCATATCTGGCTGTCTTAAATCCAAATAACGATAAGTCAATCTTGTTTCTTCAGATGCGTGCTCAAAATCCAAAGGCAAAGGCTCGCTTTCATTCAAAACAACAATCTCGCTTGCTTCAACCTCAACCTCACCAGTAGACATATCCTTATTCACCTGCTTGTCAGGCCTTGCATTAACCTTTCCCTTAATCTGCAAAACAGACTCTTTTTTAAGATTTTCAAACTTCTTTGCTAATTTTGGATTAAGAAAAAACTGAGTAACACCATAACGATCTCTCAAAGACAAAAAACCAATCTTTCCCTGAATTCTCAAAGAATCCAGCCAGCCAGCCAAAATTACTGACTTGCCAATACAAGACTTATTCAATTCCCCACACGTATGAGTCCTATAATGAGTCTTATTCATAAGAAAAAAGAAAAGAAGATAGTATTTAAGCTTTACTCAAGCAGATAAAGAATTCTTTCCCCAAACTGTCTGGCAACATCAGGACCATTAGCAGTAACTAACTTACCATCAACAACAATAGGCCCATCCATAACAGCAACACCCTTATCTTCAAGAATTCTAATCTGAGTTCCACGCCCGTCATCCCACACAGTAGCTTTCTTGCCATTCAAAACACCGGCATTAGCCAAAATAACCGGAGCCAAACAAATCGCTCCCAAAACATTTTTTGCATTTTTAGCAATCTTGTGCGCAACAGGATTATTAAACAAATCCTTTGAACCAGAACCGCCTATAAAAACCACAGCATCAAACTCCTCAATCTTTTCCAAAGCCTGCTCCAAAGTAACATCAGGAACTAATTCAGCGCCAAGCACTCCCCTTGCTTTTTCAGTGCTGGTACTTGCAATAACAACCTCGTGTTTTGCCTCAATTAAATGCTTAGGAACCAACAGTTCTCTATCCTGAAAATTTTCATGAGCAATAACAAATAAAACTTTAGCCACATTATCCACCTCAACATCTTGTTTAACATTAACAGGAGCTGCTTGTTTAGTAGCAGAGCAAGAAACTAATAAAAATAAAACCAGAATAACTGCAAATGCTCTCATAACAACCATCTCAATACACCAAAATATAAAGAAATATTAAAGTTTTACTATTTTTTGGATTTTTTTAATTTTATATCCAACATTAATGTTTCTAATTTCTCCAGACCATACTTTATCGAATCAAACTTTCTTCTTGCAGGAATATTCCTAAAATCAAACATCATCAATTCAGAATAAACCGCAGCAACAAAATCCTTGATACTCTTTGCAGTCTTGTAATCACCATCAATACTGGAATTAATCGCCTTTCTAACTAATTCACCAACCAAATCACACACACCAGGAATATAAATCCTTATACTGACACCCAATTCCTTTGCAGTCGGGAGCTTCTTTTTTTTCATAAACCCCAGATAACATGATGCTTCTACATATTCCTCCAACGCCTCATTATACGCACCAACCGAAGAAAGCATTGGATCTTTTTTAATCAAAGCCTCGATTCTTGAAATTAACTTCTTGGCATTCTTCAAATTATTATCTGCAGATTTCAAATTATTCCTATGAATCTCATAAATCGTTGCCTTAGAAAGCTTTAACAAAGTCCTTGCAAGACGAATCAACTCCTCTCTCAAAGAATCAAATCTCTCCAATTCCTTTCTCATATCTGCAAAAGCTTTCTTGTTAATCATATACTGCAGTATATATTTAGTTAATATAAAGGTATCGGTAAAAATCATAATGGAAAAGTTTATATATAGTAAATAGGTAAATAAACCCAATACGGAAAAAAATAGGTGAAAATGGCAGAAGTAACTCCACTGGGAAATGTAATAATATTCTTACAGAAAATGGGAATATACGAAGTCGTAATTCCATTTCTTCTTATATTCACACTAGTCTTTGCAATACTTGAAAGAACAAGAGCACTAGGAACAGAAAAAATAGAAGGACAAGATGTTCCGCGCAAAAATCTTAATGCAATAGTAGCATTTGCAATAGCATTCCTAGTCATCGCCTCATCAAAACTAGTAGAAACAATAACAATGATATCAAGCCAAATGGTAGTAGTTCTAACACTGCTGGTATTCTTCATGGTATTAATCGGCATAGTAACAAAAGAAGGAGAAGCCCATGAAATACTCGAAGGAACACCGCAAAAAATATTCCTGGGAGTAGTAGCAATAGCAATCATTGCTTTATTTTTGAACGCACTAAAAGGACCAGGAGGATACAGCTGGCTGGAAATCACAGTAAGCTGGATATCACAATTCTGGAGCAGCACAGCAGTTGCAGCAGTATTACTAATGCTCGGCGTAGTATTATTTATTTATTTCATGGCAAGAACAAAAACACCTGAATCAGGAGGAAGCAGCTAATGATCTTTCAAATCCTACTAATGAATGAAATACAAGATGTATTTTATTATCTACAAACCGCGGGGATTCTGGATATTTTAATTCCATTTGTCCTGATTTTTACAGTATTATTTGCAGTAATGAAAAAAGTACACATATTTAGCGAACCAAAACAACAAATAACCATTGCACTGGCAATAACCCTGCTCGTATTAATACCACACATAACAGGAAGTGTTTCCCCAGAATATGATGTAGTGCAAATAATAAACAATTCACTTCCATCAGTTGTGCTGATAATCTTTGTAGTATTATCTGCATTTATCTTATTAGGATTTGTAAAAGGAAAAGAAGTAGCATTAGAAGACATGGCAACAGGAGTAGTGGCAATTGTTTCGCTTGTCTTAATAGGAATAATCTTTGCCCGCTCAGCAGGATATTTACAAAGCTCAAGCTGGCCACATTGGTTATACTGGCTTGATGACCCTCAGTTGGGGGCGCTAATAATTGTAATACTAATGTTTGCATTGATAATATGGTTTATTACCTATGAATCCAATGATAAAAAAGGATTAAAACCTTGGCTTAAAAAATATCTGCCAGAAATTGGAAAACAAATCTGGAAAGAATAAAAATGGCAACACCACTTGACATAAGTTTACTTGCAAAATTTGACATAATCTTCCCATTCCTGCTGGTAATGATACTTGTTTATGCATTCCTAAGCAGACTGCCTGCATTCAAGGAAAAACAAGCAGTGGCTTTCTTGATCGCATTTTTATTATCAATAATGACACTGATGTCACCAATAGCAATAAGAACAATTAATATGATGGCGCCGTGGTTCATTCTATTCATGATTTTTGGAATGTTCCTTTTAATCGCATACCAGGCACTGGGAGTATCAGAAGGAACAATCACAGACGTATTAACAAAATCACACTATTCAAAAACAATAGTATGGTGGATTATCGCGATTTGCCTTATTATCGGAATCGGCTCCCTGGCAACAGTAATATCACAAAGAGAGGGATTTGTAAGCAAACTAGGAGAACCAACAGAAACAGGAGCACTACCAACCGAAGAAATAGGATTCTGGAGAACAGTAGTTCATCCAAAAGTGTTAGGAGTTGCACTGATACTATTAATCGCAATGTTCACTATCTCAAGACTTGCAGGAATAGCGCCAGAAGCAGTTTCAAAATAGCAAATTATTTTTTAGATTTTTTTTTAGGAGAAGATTCTTTCTTAGTAATATTAGATAATTTAGAAACAGATTCTGTCAAATCAGGCAGAACTTTTGAAAAAACCTTTTCCATTGCCTTAATTTCAGTACCAACATCTATCAAACTCTTATCATATTCACTAATCTTGGAAATAATCGCCTTGTGCAAACTATCAACATCTGCTCTTATGTCTTTCATTCCCTGCTCCATCTTGTCCAGCCGGGAATCGGTTGCATCCTGCCAATCCTTGAACTTAGTCAATTCCTTAGAAATACTTCTCCACTTTTCATCAACAATTGCCTCAACCATTTCTTCAGTATTATCCTGCGGAGTAGGAGTTCTGGGAGTAAAAGAAGGGGCGGGTTTTTTTGGCTCAGGAGGAACATACGGTTCTGCAGGAGTTCTTGCCTCAACCTGCTTGATTGCATCATAAATCTGCGCAGCTGAAAAACCCTGAGTTTTCAGATAATCAATAATCTGATCCTGGGGATACCCCTGAGACATCAAATTACTAACCTGCTCAATAGGCAAGGCCTTTGAAGAAGGCGGCGGAGGCGCCTTCTTTTTTTCCTCTTTTTTCTTAAACAAATCAGTAAATCCCATTAAATCAACTCTTTTATTTCTATAATTACGATTTAGTTTTATAAATTTTTCTAAATATTCTATTTAATTTGTACAGATTCTTCTTTAGATTCTTCTCTTGCATCAATAATATCATTAACAATACTTTCAATCTGGTCAATTCTTACAAACTTAACAGGGTCAAGATAATCAATAACCTTTGCCAAGACCTGTACTTCTGATTTGGTAGCCAACAACTGCAATTCCTTGACTATCTTGGTAATATTATCCTGAATATCTGTAATCTGTCTTCTTAATTCACTTAATTCAGAATAAATATCCTTAATTTCACGATTAATTTTTTTGTTATTAGAAAGCATGTTCTGCTCAATAACCATGAGATTTTTTCTTAACTCACTATACCTGCTTTCATAAATCCTTAACCTTGCAGCCAAATCACTTGTTGTAACAGAGGGCTTTTCAACAGGCGGGGGCTCTTGTTTTTTCTTCTGAGAAGGAAACAAACCTCCTTTTGGTTTTTGGTTATTTTCAGCCATTTTCAATCCAAATACCCCTTAAATAATAAAATTGTGTAACTATACACAAGTAGTGTTGCTTTCTAGCGAATATACAGTATATTAAAAATAACAAATAACTGAATAATGTGTTTGTTATTTACAAAATAATGCTCCAGTATATTGTAAAATATATCTTTTATTAAGAAATATGAAAAAATATATAAATGTATTGGTTTTTCTTACTCAAAAAGATGAAAAAAACAATATCCGCAACAGTAGATGAAGAACTAATCAGGTGGATAAAGAAAAAGATTTCTAAAGAAAAAAAATACCGAAACAAGTCCCACCTAATAGAAATAGCACTAGAAAAAATGAAAAAAGAAGATGGCTGAATACGAAATAATACGGGAAGGAGAAGACATCACACTCAGAATAAACTGCGAATCATTATCCTATTTTCCCTCAATAGAAGAAGAACCGCGTGCAATGTCACTACTCATTGGAATAATCACAGAAGCGGGCACAGTCACAAAAATAATACTAGAACAAAAAAGAGACTACGAATACAACACAGAACAAACAGAAATACTAGTAGAACTGGCAAAATTATACAAACAAATAACACAACAAAAAAAAGGGATAATAAAACCAGAATGCCAGCCATACATCGGACCAAAATATGTGGAACTGCAAAAAATAATCTTCAATGAATTCAAAACAAGCCCAATAGACGCGTATCTCAGTCTAAGAAGAATATCATACCAAGAAACAAGTGTTCTGAAAAAAGCAACATTATCTGCAAACGCAAGAACATGCCTGAAAGAATTTGTAAAAGAAGTGCAAAATATAATGCACCAAATTGAACAAACAAAACTATACAAACTGACAAAAGACCATATCACAGAACACAAAAGAGGAGAAAGAGAAATCTACACAAAAATATTCTCCCCCACAATAAAGCCGGATTTCATGTACACAAAACTAACGGCAACATACCCTGAAAACGGCGAACAACTAGACAGCTACAGCGTAGGAGAAACAGAAGTAACAATATTCAAAACACCAGACACAGTACAAACACTATACCATATAGTGCCTCCGGAATTCAAGCTAACAGAAGAAAAATACGAAATACTCGACGCTGCAAGAAAAATACTCGCAGAACACAAACCAAAACGAAGCGAATTCACAGACCCAGAAAGAATGAGACAAGTCTTTCTAAACATCGGAAGCGACCTACTGGACGAACTCGCAGGATATCAAAACATAAAACTACGCCAAAAAGAAAAACAAGAACTCGCACAAATATTAGTTCGGTATACTGTAGGATTCGGACTAATAGAAGTTCTAATGCAAGATGAAAAGATACAAGACATAACAATAAACAGCCCAATGGGAAAAATACCCATGTTCATAGTCCACGGAGAATACGGCGACTGCATCACAAATATAATCCCAACCCCCACAGAAGCGGAGTCCTGGGCATCAAAGCTCAGAATGATCTCTGGAAGACCTCTAGACGAAGCAAACCCAATTCTAGACACAGAATTGAGACTGCCACAAGCCAGAGCCAGAGTTGCAGCAATAACTGCACCACTAAACCCAACAGGCCTGGCCTACGCACTAAGAAGGCACAGAGACAAGCCCTGGACTCTGCCACTTTTCATCAACAACAGAATGATAAATTCACTTGCAGCAGGACTAATCAGTTTTCTGATAGACGGAGCAAGAACAATGCTGATAGCAGGAACACGAAGCTCAGGAAAAACAAGCTTCCTAGGAAGTATAATGGTAGAAATAATGCGAAAAGGAAGAATCGTAACAGTAGAAGACACACTAGAACTGCCAACAGATGCACTGCGCAAAATGGAATACAACATACAATCAATGAAAGTAGCATCAGCACTAACACGCGGCTCAACAGAAGTAACAGCAGATGAAGGAATAAGAACAACCCTAAGATTAGGGGACTCAAGCTTGATAGTAGGAGAAGTGCGAAGTACCGAAGCAAAAGCACTATACGAAGCAATGAGAGTGGGAGCACTAGCAAATGTAGTTGCAGGAACAATCCACGGAGACAGTCCTTACGGAGTATTTGACAGAGTAGTAAACGATTTAGGAGTTCCAAAAACCTCATTCAAAGCAACAGACATAATAATCATTGCAAACCCAATCAGAAGTCCTGACGGATTACACAGATGGAAACGAATAGTGCAAATAACAGAAATAAGAAAACACTGGGAAGAAGATCCATTACAAGAAACAGGATTTGTAGACCTTATGAAATACAACTCAGAAACAGACCAATTAGAACCAACATCAGACTTACTAAACGGAGACTCAGAAGTACTAAAAGCAATAGCCGGCAGTGTAAAAGAATGGGCAGGAAACTGGGATGCAGTATGGGAAAATATAGAACTGCGCGCAACCATAAAAGAAAAAATAATCGAATACTCAAAACAACTAGACAAACCCGAATTACTGGAAGCAGAATTCTCAGTATTAGCAAACGACGAATTCCACAAAATAAGCGACGAAGTAAAAGAAGAAACAGGAAAACTTGACACCAAAAAAATCCTATTCAAAATGGATGAATGGCTAAAACGAAACGCCAAAAAATATGAGGTTACATAAATTTTTTGAGCTTCATTTTTACAAAGTAAAAATGAAACGCTAAAAAACACGAAACAGAATGAAAACAAACCAAATAAAAGATCTAGTAAAAAAGTATAAAACAAAACTAAGGGAAAAACTAGAACTAAAAACACTTCCAACCAAAAAAGTAATAACCCGCGAATACAAAATATTCAAAAAAGAAGCAATGCCCAGCGAAATGACCTTGTATGAAAAAGCATGTCATTTCTCTGAAAAAATAATCCATATAAAAGTAAAACCTGCAAAAGCATTGAAACTAAAAGAATCGATAGACGTGTGCCATCTTGATGTAACACCAACAGGAATAATATCCTTATCAATAATATTCCCAATAATATTTATTTTATTTGGCGCAGTATTCAGCCTACTAATAATGAACTCGATATTTTTTTTATTTCTATTTTTATTCACCGGAATTGCATCAATATTCATACTCCAGAAATTTCCATCCTATCTAGCAAACAAATGGAGAATGAAAGCAAGCAACCAAATGGTGCTCTGTATTTTCTATGTTGTCACATATATGCGGCATACATCAAATCTGGAAAACGCAATAGATTTTGCCTCAGAACACCTTACACCACCCTTATCGTTAGACCTAAAAAAAGTAATATGGAACATAGAAACAGGAAAATACGAATCAATAAAAGAAAGTTTAGACAGATATCTGGAAACTTGGAGAAAATACAACCCAGAATTTGTAGAAGCATTCCACCTTATAGAATCATCACTATATGAAAGCTCAGAAGACAGAAGAATAACAACACTGGAAAAAGCACTCGACACAATACTTGAACAAACCTATGAAAAAATGCTTCATTACGCCCAAAACCTAAAATCACCAATCACAATGCTTCACATGCTCGGAATAGTACTTCCAATACTGGGCTTAGTAGTTTTGCCTCTGGTTGTGAGCTTTATGGAAAACATAAAATGGTGGCACATTGCAGCAGTATACAATATTGTGCTGCCAATCATAGTCTATTTTTTTGCACGAAAAATACTAACACAAAGGCCAACAGGATATGGAGACACAGACATAACAGAACTAAACCCTGAATTAAAAAAATACAAGAATATCATAATAAAAATAGGCAACACAGATTTACAAATTAATCCATTGCTTGTTGCAGGAATTTTGGGAACAACATGTTTTTTAATCGCATTAATACCCCTAATAATACACTGGATAAACCCCTTATACGACATGGAATTTTTCCTAGGGTTTAGACTGCTGGGATTCAGAGAAAGCCTCAACTTCCCAGGAATGATAGTAGGACCATATGGATTAGGAGCCTCAATAATCAGCCTAATGTTTCCAATAGCACTTGCAGTCAGCATAGGCCTATACTACCGACTAAGAAGCGGACAAGTAATCAAAATCAGAGAAAAAACACGCAAACTTGAAAACGAATTTTCCTCTGCATTATTCCAACTAGGAAACCGTCTTGGTGATGGAATCCCAGCAGAAACAGCATTTGCAAAAGTAGCAGCAATGCTAAGCGACACAGTAAGCGGACGATTCTTCAACCTAGTAGCAACAAACATAAGCAAACTCGGAATGGGAATAAAAGAAGCAATATTCAATCCAAAATCAGGAGCAATAGTCTATTTTCCATCAGAAGTCATAAGAAGCTCGATGAAAGTTTTAATAGAAAGTGTTAGAAAAGGACCAAAAATAGCCGGACAAGCATTATTGAACGTTGCCAGGTATATTAAGGAAATACACAGGGTTGACGAACGCTTGAAAGATTTATTAGCGGATATACTATCAGACATCAAATCACAAATAAACTTCATGGCGCCAGCCATCGCAGGAATAGTGATAGGCATAACATCAATGATAACCTATATTTTAACCGCACTATCCACAAACATAGAACAATTAGGAACTGCTGGAGTAGGTGATAGGGTAGCCCAAATTGCATCTCTTTTTGGAGACGGAATCCCAACATATTACTTTCAATTAGTTGTTGGGATTTATGTTTTCCAAATAGTATATGTCCTGACAATACTGGCTAATGGTATTGAAAACGGAGAAGACAGACTACAGGAAAAATATAGTTTGGGCAGAAATTTAATTCGGAGCACATTACTTTACGTTATATTAGCATTTGTAGTAATGATGATTTTTAATTTAATTGCATCACAGATAATAACAATAACCGGGGTGTTTTAGTGAACGAGATTTTAAAGCAAGTGTGGCCGTTTATTATCGGATTGATATTTTTATGGTTTGTCAAAAATGAAATTTTAATATTTGCTGCGTTAATAATTGTTATTTTAATCACATTTAAAATTGAATATTCTAAAAACGAATTTTATTGGTTAATTATAGGAATTATATTTGGAATACTTCTAGAATTAGGAGGAGACTATTTCTACAAACTACAAACATGGAGTTCTGGAATGCTATTTGGAATTCCAATCTGGCTGCCATTATTATGGGGCTATGTATTTGTGATTGTTCGGAGAATTGGGAAT
>WJKI01000021.1 GCA_014729195.1 Candidatus Woesearchaeota archaeon | reverse complement strand
GGTGAAAAGTAAGCTTTTTATAATACACACAATTAGTATATACTATGATAATAGGTCTGGTAGGCAAGCCTTCAAGCGGCAAATCAACGTTTTTTAAAGCTTTAACACTAGCAGATGTTCTGATTGCAGCATATCCCTTTGCAACAATAGACCCAAACAAAGGATTTGGTCATGTCCGCGTTCACTGTGTTGAGAAATTCTTTAATGTAAAATGCAATCCCCGCTTTGGATATTGTCTTTCAGGTATTCGTTTTGTTCCTGTAGAAGTAATAGATGTTGCAGGATTAGTCCCAGGAGCGCACGAAGGTAAAGGATGCGGCAATAAGTTTCTGGATGATTTACGGCAGGCAGATGCTTTGATTCATGTAGTTGATATTGCTGGAAGCACAAACGAAAAAGGAGAACCGGTTTCTGTTGGTTCGTATGATCCTGCGTTTGATATCAAGTTTCTAGAAGTTGAACTAGACATGTGGTACTTATCAATTCTTAAAAAAGGATGGGAAAAATTAGCACGGCAAATGCAGCAAGAAAAAAGCCAAATAACCAAAGTCATTGCCAAACAATTATCTGGATTAAATGTTGACGAAGAAATGACAGATTCTGTGCTTAAGAAAGTAGAAGTTAATCTAGAAAAACCTGTTGAATGGACAGAAGAACAATTACTTCATATTGCACAAGAGTTCAGGAAAAAAACAAAACCAATGATAATCGCTGCAAATAAAATAGATTTGCCAGGAGCATTTGAGAATTTTGAAAGGATTGTTAAAGAATTTCCAGATAACATTGTAATACCCTGCTCTGCAGAATCAGAACTGGCATTAAAAGAGGCGGCAAAGAAAAATCTTATTAATTATATTCCCGGAAGTTCATCATTTGAAATTACCGGGAAATTAACATCTCAGCAAGAAAAAGCCCTTGAATTTATTCAGAAGAATATATTATATAAATTCGGAAACACAGGAGTGCAAGGGGCCATAGATGATGCGGTATTTAAACTGCTTGATTATATTGCAATATTTCCCGGAGGAGTAAATAAATTATCAGATTCAAAAGGAAATATACTGCCTGATTGTTTTCTGATTCCTTCTGGCTCAACTGCACTTGATTTTGCCTATAAATTACATTCTGACTTTGGAGACAATTTTATCAGAGCAATAGATGTCAAGACCAAACGAACAGTAGGCAAGGATCATGTTCTTAAAAACGGCGATGTTATTGAGATTATAAGCGGGAAGTAGAACTAATCAGGCCATACTTCTATATTTAATCCCGGAAGCTTATTAAAGTGGTTTTTGTCTTTAGTTATTAATACACAATTATTAGATGCGGCCAATGAAGCAATCATGATATCTGCTTCAGGAATTTTCCTTCCTTTTTTCTCAAGCAGAGAAAAGTTTAAACCAAAAAGATTAGAAGAAGCCAAATCAAAATTGAGCACCCGAATATTCTTATAGAAATCCATGACTAAATTAACTGCTTTTTCAGTATCTGCAGATTTATGCGCGCCTTTAAATAACTCACACATGCAAATGCACGCAGTGCAAAAAGTAATGCCCCTTTTTTTTAATTCGTCTAATCTTTTCTTTATCTTAGTATTTCCACGAAATAAATCTATTATTATACTGGTATCCAAACAGAAAATCATATTTTTACCTCTCTGGTTTTAAAACCCTTTCTCTCTTTTTTAAGTTCTCTTGAAATCTTGCTTAACTCTTTTTTGGGGCCGGGCCATTTTCCAAAAAAATCCAGAATATCTTTTTTTGCCAGTTTTCTAATTATTTCGGAAAAAGATTCGCCAGAATCTTTAATGCTTTTTAATGCGTCATATGCATCATCTGATAATGAAATGACTTTAGTCATATATACATGCATATATGTATGCATATATAAAGGTTTCTACCAATTCAGTAGATATTGGTAGAAAACATTAGCTAATTCTTATATATTTCATCATGATGTCTAAAATTATAAAAAGCAACCTTATCTTTTGGTTTTAAAGCACAAAACTTTTGTTTTGCTGGCTTCTAAAAGCTTTGCTTTTAGAAACCTTTATATATTAAAATATGTTTTATATTTAAAATATATTTTAAGATGGCAATTTCAAGCACAAAAATATCAGCAAACGGGCAAATAGTAATACCCTCAGACATACGCAAAAAAGCCAAAATCAAGGAAGGCGAAACATTCTTGATATATGTAACTTCTGATGGAGAGATTCGCCTCATAACGGAAGAGAAAATCAGGAAGAAAATAGGAAAATGAACAAAAAAATAATTATAGGACTAAGTATCATAATTTTAGCATTTATCACTACTCTGATTTTAATTCCAAACACAATAACCGGACTTACAGTGCTTGAAAAAGAACTGGATGAATACATATATAGCTAAGAAAACTTGCCAATACTCCCTGCATCCTCAGTATCAATAACACCCAAGCTCTTGTCAACCATAACAAACTTAACAACCCTATTTTTGCCAGAACGCTTAGCTTTATACAACGCCTTGTCAGCTTCTTTTAACAAATGCTCTGCAGAAACACAAGAATTCAAAGCAGTAATAAGACCCACACTAATTGTCAATTCCCCATTCTGCTCAACCTTTTCCCTTAATTTTTCGGCCTTATCAAAAGCATCATCCGGTCCGCAAGAAGGCATAATCACGACAAACTCCTCCCCGCCATACCTGCACACAGTATCAACTTCATCAAAACAAGACCGAGCAATCTCTCCAATCTCCTGCAAAACACGATCCCCCTCAGGATGGCCATGAGTATCATTAAATGACTTAAAATTATCAATATCAAAAATAATTAAAGAAGTTGGTTTATCCTCTTTTTGAGCTCTTGATAACTCATTTTTTAAAGTCTGCATAAAATAAGACCGATTATACAAACCAGTCAATGCATCAGTAATAGCACATTTTTCTGCCTGAGAAAACTTAGTCACATTCAATAAAGACTGAATAAACCTCTGGCACACAACTGCAGAAATCTCCAAAACAGGCCGCAAGTCATGCTCTGCAAACATGCAAACATATCCTATCAATTCCCTCTCATGAATAAAAGGCAAAGCCAGAAAAAAACTAGGAAACTTATCAATCCCTTCAATATTATGAAACAACAAATCCTCGCTAATCCTTGACGTGCACAAGGGAGTCCTGTTTGCCTTTAAATGCTCATTAGCAATTGATTCAATAATCTCATAAACATCCTTTGTGGAATCATTGGTAAGATATCTTGCCTTGTGATTCAAAGCAAACAAAGAACAATTAGATAAATCAAACTTTTTAACAAAAAAATCAACAACAGACCCCAATAACTTATGCAATTCAATACAGTTTCCAGTTGAATTGGCAAAATCAAGCATAAAAGACAACTCAGCGATCTGCTTGGAATATTTAAACTTTTGAGAACATAACTCGGGCATGACCTTAACAAAAAATCTCAACAGATTACTATATGATCTTAATTCATCCTGAGAAATCGGTTTAATCTCTCTTGCAGCTTCGGACAATTCATCTTTTTCAAACTCCTTAACCTGATCTTCATTGCTTCTAATCCCCGGAATAACCACCGTCCCCAATCTCCGATGATTAAACAAAATAGGAGAAGCCAAATTCAGCAGACCTGCATGACAGTAAAACGGCTTGACATCACCAGGCATTATTTCAACATGTTTTTTAACATTATTCAAACAAGAAGAATCCCTATCCAGCAACTGACATAATCTTGCAAACTCGCCAGAAACAAAAATTCTATTGCCCTCAGAATCCAAAGTATAAACCGGACGATTGATTAACTTAGAAAGTTCATCCTGCATTTTCTGCCATAAAACAGAATCCAAATAATCCTTTAATCCCATCAATAACCGAATAAAATAACAGGTATAAAAACATTATTGTGATAGAGAATCAAAATGTCCGGCAATAACACGCTACGCATGCGTCTTAATACAAATATTACTACAAGCTATCTGCCATATAGAATATACTTAATAACGCAATCCAAACAAAGTTTATCTGCACCCATCAAACTGCGTTTTCTGGGCTACGCTAGGTGCTACTGCCCCTAATAAGGATGCCTTGGCAATTCTTCAATATATCTATCATTGAAAACAGGAGCACAGCAATAATAATCATCAAGATAAGGAAATTCCTCGGTATACGGAGAAGGAACACATTTTCTGCCCGAATTAATCTGAGCAGCAAGAGACTTGCTCTTCATCTCAGGATATAACCCTTCAGGACAATACAACAAACGCTCATCCCTTATTTCCACATCACCAAAAACATACTGCTTGGGGACATGAGGATTAACATACCTTCCTGTAGTTGTAGTGCGATACAATAATACAAAACCAAAAACAGCAATAAAAATAACAATCAACAATACTACCAAACCAATAGTCCTGTCTTTTGCTTTTTTTCTGGCCATAATTTACCTCTTTTCCAATAAATTAATTACTCTCTTTTTAAATTTTTTGTAATATTTCTTAGGAATGACTGCTCCGGCAGCAGGAACATGACCCCCTGCATTAGAATCAGGAATTCCTTTAACAGCATTTTCAAGCAACTCATTAACAGCAACATTGCAATCACCTCTTCGAGCACTTATTGAAATTTTTCCATTTTTTTTACTAACTGTCAATATTGTTTTGCGAGGATATTTTATTCCCAACAAAGTACACAATGGAGACTTTATATTATACTTGGATTTAATCTCATAAATAATTAAATCCAATTCAGAGTGTATTTCTGCAAATTTTCTGATGTTTCTGATGTAATACTGCAATTCATCATCAATTTTCTTTCTGAACACTTTAAGACGAGAATTTAAGACATCTTGAGGAGACTTTGCACGGTAAACTATATCATAACACAACTTAACATTCTTGGTATCAAAAGATTCTGCAGAACTTATCAAAATAGCAACCTTGCCAAGTTTTGTCTTGAATAAATCTTTATTAGGATTAATATTATATTTTTTCATAACCTTGTTAAGCCAAGGTTTGAATGGAGCTGTCGCTAGGTCGCCTATTGCTCCGGATGCAGCCATCCAATCCAAGTCTGACAAATCTGTTACAAGACTTCCAAGATCATAAGTCAACTTGGCTGCACAATAACGCACAGGCACGATATTAGATATCAACGAAGATTTAATAAACACAACATTATCTGATTTTAGATTATTATAAACAGGATGATGATCGATAATCATAATTTTTGCAAACTTTGAAAGTTTTTTAATACCTTCTGGAGATTCATCGACGCTCAAATCCGTTATTATAACCTTGTTAATTTTTTTTGCTTTTAATTTTCTTAAAGTCTCGCCGGTAATATGATGAACATTGCCTTTTTGATTTAATCTTAAATCTATCTTTTTTTTTCTTATTCTTCTAACCAGTTTTGATGCAATCACTCCAGAACAAACTCCATCAGGATCAGTATGGTGAATAACTGCCACTCTATCCTTTTTAGTTATAGAACTAATAAAATCCTTAAATTCTTTGACTAGCTTTTGCTTTTTGAGTTTCATAAGACACCAGACACTGCTGACATCGTAAAAAAAAACAAAGGGCGCGTTGGGAAAGAATTCGCAGTTGACGCGCCATATGTTGAGGGGTTGAGGGTTGAGCATAAAAAGGGCGAGATTCAACTCGCCCCTGGTTACGAGGTCAGGTGTGTTTTCAAAACGCCTTCAGTGTGATTTATGTTACACTACTTCTGCGATTTATATTACCTCTCCACTGTTTCTCAATCATAATGATCACCTTTGATTTTGATAATTTTGAGTGTTTTTGATAATTTGCGACTTTTTATATTATACTAATAAAGGGTTTTGGGGACAAGGCATTTAGTTTTTGGGTTGTTTGCGCTTCAGCCTTGGCCCTTGACAAGCATTGTAAAAGCGCTCTCCATTCACAATGCAGGCCCTTTGTTATTATTCATTACAAGACTAATAGAACAAAAGGTTTATATATACTTACCGTACATACAATACTATAAGTACGATTAGTATATACATAAAGAGGTGAAATCAAATGCATATCAGACGTTTAGTTAAAGCAGGACAAACCAGCCACACTGTTTCTCTACCAAAAGAATGGATTTCAAAGAATAACCTACAAAAAGGAGATACAATCTATATTCATCCAAAATCCAACACAGAACTGCTAATAAGCACAAAAACAGACAAACAACCTATTGAAAAAAAAGAAATAACCATAAATGTAGAAGGAAAAGAAGTAGACACAATACAAAGAGATATCACTTCTGCTTATTTGAACAATTATAATACAATTACTTTACTAGGCGATGATATCACTTCTAAAACCAAAGCAATACGCAAAATACTGCATGATTTTGTGGCACTGGAAATATCAGAACAAACATCAATGAGAATAGTCGCAAAAGACCTTCTTAATTTACAGGAAATTTCACTTTTCAAAACAATTAATAGAATGGACTTGATAATCCGAACAATGATAGACGATACTATCTCCACTTTTGACGGAAAAAAACTGCAAGAAAGCATTAGATTTCGGGATTATGATGTTAACCGACTATATTTCCTGGCGTCCCGGCTACTAAAAGGATCTTTAACAAATAATGAACTGGCAAAACAACTAGAGGTTGACAAAGGAAATGTGTTATCACAATGGTACTTAGTCGTGAATTTGGAAAATTTAGCAGACTATATCAAAAATATTAGTGAGATAAGCAAAACCCGCAAGGACAAAAAAATCAAAGAAATAGTCAAAACAATACAACAAAACTATCTGGACATAATGAAAGCCCGCCATAAAAATGACAAAAAACTTGCAGATTCTGTAATTAAAAGAAGAAAAGAAATATTCTTACAATGCAATAAACTGGAGAATCAAGAGATTAGTTCTATTATTAAGTCGATAACCACGACGATAAACAACATTGCGAAAATAATTATTGATAAAGAATGAGAAAAAAAATTAAAAATTAACCTCTATCTCTGCCTAATGTATCCCTGTATCCTGCATATCCATAATAATTAACAGGCTTAGGAATCTGCTGAGTCCTTTCTTCTACAGGAACATTGCTGGGAGGAGTGCAACACCAAGTCTGCATTCCAAACTCATCAATGCCTGTTGAAGGCACACAAGAATACCCTGCCTCCCGATACATATTCAACTGCTGTTCATTAACACCAGGATATGCCAAAACAGGCGTGGCAGGTGAATTACATTTTGCCTGAGTCATTGCTGCTCCAGTTGCATTGAATTTAGTAAACAAAAGCACCAAACCAATAATTCCTATAATAGAAACCATACCCAGAATAGTCAAGGTCAAGCCCTTTTCTTCAGCCATCTAATATCACCTCAGTTTTGATAATTGAATGTATTAACATAACATATTTAATTCGTATATATAAATGTTTTGGTTAGTTT
>WJKI01000020.1 GCA_014729195.1 Candidatus Woesearchaeota archaeon | reverse complement strand
TGTTGGGTTATGCTCCTGTTGATGAAGGTACTAATACTAAAACAATTTATAGGTGTCATAATCGTCCTGACAGGATTAGTGAAGGAAGATATGATCATATGGTTTCATCAGAGTTTACTTGTGAAATGTATGATAATGAGGGTATTTCTTATAATTTTTTAGAGCCGGTTATTGCTCCTAAACAGGAAGGTGAATCATGTAATGATAAGATTGATTGTCAGCAGGGTCTTGATTGTATTGATTCTGTTTGTACTGGTCCCCCTTGGCTAAATGGTCATACATGTGAGTATAATGATGATTGTATTTCTGGTTATTGTGATGCAGAAACTTTGGTTTGCATGGATCAGCAGTATGAGACAAATCCTATATATCGTTGTTCATGGATTCAGCATTGGGACGGGGGCCCGCATGTGATTAATCATTACTTGTCTTTTGCATCTGATTGTGAGGGTAATAATGTTGATGGCTTGATGGGTTATGTTTATAAGAATCAAGTGCCGGATTCTGTTCCTTTTTATCAGTGTTATAGGCAGACAAGGCATCAGCATCATACTTATGTTGATCATTTTACTTCAAAAAATAGTTGTCCTGACGAAGAAGGGGTATATACCAATGCTTTGTTGGGTTATGTTCCTGAGACCTCGGTTACAGGGACTAAAATAGCATATCGTTGCTGGGATTATCCGGATCATATTAGTGAAGGCAGGTTTGACCATATGTTATCCTTGGTAACAAGTTGTGAAGGATATAATAATGAGGATATAAGATATAATTTATTGATTGATCCTATCGAAGTCGGCGGCGTTCCTGCTCCGCAGGGTCCTTATTGTGGCGACGGCAATATTGATTTTGGCGAGCAGTGTGAGTATGATTTTCATTGCACTGTTAATCAGACTTGTGTTGCCTGTTCTTGTGTTGGTAATGCTACTGGTCCACCATGGCCGGTTGGTCATGCTTGTTCAGATAATAATGATTGTATTTCACAGTATTGTAATCCAAGCACTAACACGTGTGATACAACTTCTCCTTGGACAAATGGTCATGCGTGCAGTGATGATTCAGAGTGTGTGTCTGGTTTTTGTAATCCAAGCACTAATGTCTGCAGTGACATGCCAACTACTCAAGCATACCGCGTTTCAATTCCAGCATCAATTCCTCCTGGAGGATTGTCTTTGAATGGATTTAATAATCTAAATTCTGTTCTTATTGGAACTTGTAATGATAATAACTGGGTTGCGGCTGCTTTGGGAACTGCAGAGTGTAATGCATTAACTACAGGAAAAGCTTTGATTTTGTTAAAACATAATCCGTATAAGTTGATTATTGCAGGTGACAACTCTAATGGTGTTATGGTTGCTTTAGATGTGCTGAATAATGCTGCACTTTATAATCTGCATGGTCCAAGAATTGACATTGTTTATTCTGCATCTGATACTAATGTAAGTTTTCCTCATTGTTCAGATAATACCCAGAATTTTGATGAGACTGGTGTTGATTGCGGAGGTTCTTGTCCTGATTGTCCTGTTATTCCTACTTGTTCTGATAATATTCAGAATCAGGGGGAAACAGGTGTCGATTGTGGAGGACCTTGTCCTGCTTGCACCACTTATCCTCCTGCAACTCCGAGTGCTCCTGGCTCAACCGGCGGCGGAGGTGGAGGATCCAGTTATTATGATATGTTGACTGAGGCAGAGACAGAATCTGATGAATGCATGGATGATTGGATTTGTGATCCCTGGAGTGAATGTACTCCTCAGGGCGAGCAGTACAGGACTTGTTATTTAAATGATTATCCGGAATGTAATTTGATTATGGAAAAGCCTCCTGAGGTTCAGTCATGCACTCCTGAGTTTGTGCCTCCTGCTGAACCTGAAGCGTCTTGTTTTGATGGTATTCAGAATCAGGGTGAAGAGGGTATTGATTGCGGAGGTCCTTGTGCTCCTTGTGCTAAACCGGTTAATTGGTTATTGCCTACTGTGATTATTTTATTGGCTACTGCTGTTGCTTTGGGCTTTTTGGTTGTTTATATTAAATTTCTGAGAAAGCCTGATGTGACTTCGCCGTTGAAAAAATATGTCAAAGAGGCAAGAGGTAAGGGTTTTAAGGATAGGAGGATAAGGAATGTTCTTAAATCTCAGGGATGGTCCAAGACAGACATTGACAAGGCAATGTAATTTTTTTCTTTTTTTAACTTAATTTAATTTTGTTTTTTGAATACTTTTATAAATCTATAACTTTTTTTAATCCTAAATGGGAAAACTTCCTTTTGAGGAAATCAAGAGAACTATTTTGACTAGAAAGCAGTGCAGGACAGATTCTAAATACGGATGCGATCCATGCAGGAGGACTGTTGAAAAATTAATCTCTTATGGTGTTGTTAATATTAACAAGCCTGCAGGCCCGACTTCTCATATTGTTGCTGACCATGTCAAGGGTATTTTGGGTGTTAAAAAAGCAGGGCATTCTGGCACTCTTGATCCTGGGGTTACTGGTGTTTTGCCTGTTGCTTTGGACCGGGCTACAAGAGTTACCCAAGTTCTTTTGCCTGCAGGAAAGGAATATGTTGGTTTGATGCATTTGCACAGGCCTGTTGATGTCAAGAAATTAAAAAAGGTTTTGCGGGAATTTATAGGAAAAATTGAGCAATTGCCTCCTATAAGGTCTGCTGTCCGGAGAAAAGTAAGAAAAAGAAGTATTTATTATCTTGAAATACTTGAAGTTGAAGAACAGGATGTTTTGTTTAAAGTGGGATGCCAGGCAGGGACGTATATCAGAAAATTGTGTCATGATATTGGGAAAAAATTAAATGTCGGTGCGCACATGGCGCAATTGGTTAGAACAAAAGCAGGTCCGTTTACAGACAAGAACATGATTTATTTGCAGGACTTGAAGGATGCTTTGTGGTATTGGGAAAACGAAAAAGATGAAACATTCATAAGAAAGATTATTTATCCGATTGAGTATGCTATTGGTCATATCTCCAAGGTTTGGATTAATGATTTTGCTGTTGATACTGTTTGTCATGGTGCTGACTTAAAGATTCCAGGCATTTGTAAGATGCATGATGATATCAAGAAAGATAGTATTGTGGCAATAATGACTTTAAAGGATGAGTTGGTTGCTTTTGGAAAGGCTGCCCTGTCAAGTGAGGAGATGTTCCTGGCTGAAAAAGGTATTGCAGTTAAAGCTCATAAGGTTTTCCTGGAGCCGGGGGTTTATCCTGCATTTAAAAAAGAATAAGTTTATATACATTAATATTATTTGTTGTGTAAAGAGGTGTATTGATGAGTTTTTGGTTTGATACTTTTTTTCCTGAATTAGGAGAGAGATTATCGCAGTTGTTAAGGGCGCCGTTAACTAATCCTGATATGTTCTGGATGGTTATTCCTCTTATTTTTATCTTGCTGGTTATGACTTTTTATTTCGGAAGGTATATCCGGGAAGAATTGGGCTGGAATACTGCTGTTGCAAATACTGTTGTTTTGCTTTTTGTGGCTATTGATTTGTTAAGACATATTTTTAATATGACTGCTCCGGGGTCTATTCTTAATTATCAGTGGAACCCATTAAGTACAATAATAGCAGTTGTTGTTGCAGTTGAGGCCATTACTTTGATGTTTGCGAGTTTTTTCAAGGCCTTGCCTAAACAGATTACTTTTTTTCTGTGTTCTTCTTTGCCTGTTAATCTGCAGGCGTATATTGCTATCGCTATTGTTTATACCGCTGTTGTTCTTGACTGGTATACTCTTCTTTCTGCTGCAATAATGTTTGTTGGTTTATATTTAATAATGAAGTTTTTGCAATGGGTCACGCACAAGCTGTTTGTCAAGGTAAGAAAAGAACATCTGCAGGAAAAAGCAAAGCTGAAAAAGAAAAAATAAAACCAAAAGTATTTAAATCAGTTCTGTTGACTATATTATATGCAGATTGGTTTTGCAGAAAAAGCAGGGTTGATAGCGCTAGCAGCTCTTATTCCGTTTATTTTGCTTTATCTTATCAGGCCGCGCCCCAAGACTCTTAAGATTCCTTCTTTGATGTTTTTTTCAAAAGAATACGGTAGAAATAAGCTGTTATCTTTTCTGAGAAATTTCATAAGAGATTGGTTGTTTATTATTCAGTTATTATTGCTCTTGGCATTATTATTTTCAGTTGCAAAACCGTATACGATTTATAAGCATGATATCACTGCAAGGAATACAGTTTTGGTTATTGATGTTTCTGCAAGTATGCAGGCAGAAGAGGGTTTGCAGACAAGGTTTGGCAAGGCAATTAAAAAAGCCAGGGCGTCTTTGGGTTCAACCAATACAATTATTCTTGCAAAGGATGTTCCGTTGATTGCTTTGAAAGAAGCTTCAAGTAGTGATGCAATTGATTTTTTAAGAGAATTAACTCCTTTGGATACTGCTTCGCGAATTGGCGATGCTATTATTTTGGCAGGGGAGGCATTGTCTGAAGGGCGGGTTGTTGTTATTAGTGATTTTCAGAATACTGGGGGCCAGGATCCTGAAATTGCAAAAGGGATTTTAGAATCAAAAGGATTGGTTGTCAATTTTATTGATGTTGCTGAGAAAGAAGTTTCCAATGTTGGGTTTACTGATGTTTCCCTGGAGGATAATCAGGTTACTGCGTTTATCAAGAATTTTGATGAAAAACCAAAGACAATTACTCTGGATATTAACGGAGATAAGAAAGAAATTAGCATTCCTGCAAATTCTGTTGAGCCATATCAGTTTGAAACTCCCAAGGGAATGACAAAACTGACTATAACTACTTCAGATGATTTTGATGTTGATAATGTTTTATACATTTCTGCTCCGGAAGAGGATACTGCAAAAGTTTTGTTGATTACTAATAATGAGTCTATTTTTTTGATGAATGCCTTGGATGCCTCTGGTTTGATTGGTGTTGAGAAAACAGAGCCGCCGGTTGTTAAGACCGGAGAGCATGATGTTTATGTTTTGCATAATATTGAAAAAAACAAGATTCTTACAGGAACTTATGAAGATTTATTAAAACAGGTTGAAAAAGGCGCGGCAGTTGTTATTCATGCTCAGGATGATTCAGCGAATATCAATTACGGCGATTTGCTGCCTTTGAAGTTGACTGATAAAGCTGAAAAATCTTATTTGGTTGTTGATCAGGTTAATAGGTTTACAAAAAATATTGATTTTGGTTCTACTGTTGATTTTCATTTTAAGACAAAGGACAATCGGGGCGTTTCTTTGGTTAGTGCGGATAATTCGTCTCTAATCACGTTATATGAAAAAGGTGCTGGAAAGATTGTTTACTTTGGTTTTTTAGAGGGCGCTTCTGAGTTCAGGTTTGCTCCGAGCTATCCTATTTTCTGGACAGAGCTTATTAAGTACATGACTGATAAGCAGGAGATTAATAATCTTAATTATAAGACCAAGGATACTCTTATTTTGGATTCAAAGCAGAAGATTATTTTGCCGTCAAGAAAGGCGGTCAGGCAGGCAGTTTATTTGCTTGAGCAGGCCGGTGTTTATGAGTTGGAAGACAGAAAGATTGCTGTTAATTTGTTAAATGAGATGGAATCTAATCTTAATAGAGAGGTTAGTTTTGGTGCAAAATCTGTTGATTATGAATTAAGGCCTGTTAAGGAAGACAGGAAATTTCAGTTTGAGTATACTTTGATAATCCTGGGAGCGATTTTGCTGATATTGGAGTTGTTTTATGTTAAGTTAAGAGGTGACATATGAGTTTTAGCATTACTGCAGTGGAGAATCTTGCATATACTTATCTGGAAAACCCTTATGTTCTGTTGTTAATAATCCCGATTCTTATAGTATTGTTTTTCATAATGCGCAGGGATTTTGTAAAGATAAAACAGGATCCTGAAACTGTCAGGAAAAAACATCGTTTGAGAAGTATTATGTTCATAACAAGATCTTTGATGGCTTTGCTTATTTTGATTGCCCTGGCTTCTCCTTTTTATGACGCTCACAAGACTATTGAGGGAGATCCGTACATCAAGATTTTGGTTGATAATTCTTCATCAATGCAGTTGTATGAGAGTTTTGCGTATGATCTTGCCCAGAAATTGGAAAGGAAAATGCCTGTGGAGGTTTATAGTTTTGGTTCTGCAGAGCATTCTGATGTTGGTGATGCTATTTTGGCTAATCTTAAGCCCAGGGACAGCATTATTCTTGTTTCTGACGGCAATGCAAATGCCGGTTCTTCTTTGGGGGATGTTGGTTTGTTTGCTGCGCAGTTAAATTCAACTATTAATGCAGTCAAGTTAAACTCGATTAAGGATGATGCCGGCGTTGTTGTGCTTGGTCCTGCGAAGACTCAGGAGGGTGTTCCTAATACTTTTACTGTTTTTGTTTCAGAAGTTGGCAACCCAAATTATGAGTTGGAAGTTACCTTGGATGGCCAGAGGGTGAGATTGGATGAAAATAATCAATTTGTTGAGGAGTTTAATTATGGTTATCATAAGATTGTTGCTAAATTAATAACCGATGATCATTTTGAGCAGAATAATGTTTTTTATAAGACTGTAAAGGTGGTTCCCAAGCCAAAGATTTTTTATTGGACTGAAAATCCGTCTCCCATGCAGACTTTGCTGGGTCAGATGTATGTTGTGCAGTCCGGTAGCCTGCTTCCAGAGGATATGAGTGATTATTATGCCTTGGCTGTGAATAACATTCCTGCTGAAAAAGTGGATCCAGTAACTGATAAGATTACTGATTTTGTTGCAGAGGGTAATGGCATGGTTGTTTTGGGAGGAAATGCTGCTTTTGACAAGGGAGATTACAGGAATTCTATTTTTGAGTCTATCTTGCCTGTTTATGTTGGTGCTCCTGGCAAGAAAGAGGGGGAGATTAATATTATTCTGGTTATTGATATTTCTGGCAGCACTAGTGCTGCTTTTGGTGATGACAAAACTGTTGATGTTGAAAAAGCATTGGCTGTTGGTGTTTTTAATGACTTGAGCTTGCATGATCGTTTGGGCGTGGTTGCGTTTAATAGTGAAGCTTATTTGGTTTCAGAGCCGTCTTATGTTTATGAAAAGCAGAAGTTGGAGAATAGGATTGCAAGATTATCAGATGGCGGAGGCACTTTTATTACTGCTGGTTTGATGAAATCCATTGCTTTGTTAGAGGTTATGCAGGGAAGTAAGAATATTATTTTGATAAGTGATGGCAAGACTCAGGGAGAGGCGGCTGCAAGAGATGCTGCGAAATTAGCTCATAATCAGGGTATTAAGATTTATACTGTCGGTGTTGGTCCTACAACTAATGAGGTGGTTATGCAGGATATTGCTGCCTTGGCCAATGGTATTTATTTCAGGGCAACTGACAGTTCTCGGTTGAAGTTATTGTTTGGTGATGTTGAGGAACAGGATATTGCCGATACAATGTCGGTTATTGTTTTGAATCCTAATCATTTTATTACTGCAGATTATTATCCTGAGTCTGCAGTTCATGGTTTTAATAATGTTGTTCCAAAGACTTCTGCAAGATTGCTGCTGACAACCAGTACAGGAGAGCCGATTTTGACTGTGTGGCGTTTGGGTCTTGGAAGGATTGCTGCTTTGAGCACGGATGATGGAAGCAATTGGAATGGTGATATGTTAGGTTCTAAGAATTCAAAGGTTGTTTCAAGGACTTTTAATTGGGTTATTGGTGATCCTGACAGGAAGTCAAAGGAGTTTGTTGATATCAGGGATACGCGGGTTTTTGAGACTACTGAGTTGATTGTGAAGTCTGAGACTCCTCCAAAAGCAGAGGGTTATTCGTTTTACAAGACTGATGAGGATATGTATTCTTCATCTATAACTCCCACTCAGGCAGGTTTTAATGAGGTATTAAAAGCCACTTTTGCCGCGAATTATCCTGCAGAATATGAGAAGTTGGGTTTTAGCGGTGAATTGCAGGGTGTTGTGTATAATACTGGCGGCAAGATTTTCAATAAGGATGATGTTGATGAAATGGTTGAGCATGTTGTTACAAGGTCAAGGAGGGAAATGATTACCAAGGAGCATGTTCGCTGGCCGTTTATTATGGCGGTTGTTGTTTTGTTTTTGATAGAAATATTTATAAGGAGGATTATCAAACAAGAATAAGGGCAAATAGCAAGCCGATGCTACCTAGCGTAGTTATCGGTTAAAGATGTGTTTAAGCATAGCTCGGCTGAAAAGTTAATATGTGTTCGTAACGAAGCGTAGCATCGGCCAGAGTTTTGGTGTCCTGTTAAAAACGAGGTCAGAAAAATGAGTTATATTACGAGAAATGCAAACATTTTGTTGTTGTTTTTGATTATTATCAGCTCTACTGCGTTGGTTGGCGCGACTGTTTATTTTCAGAATAATTTTGACAAGATTAATGAAGCATATAATCTTAAGCTGGCGCAGTTGAATGAGATTTCTTCTGAGTTGGACAAACAGCAGAGGGCTTTGGATGATGTTAGGTCTGAGTTGAGTATTAAGTCTGCAAGAGAGCAGCAGTTGGGTGAGCAGTATCAGGTTGTTCAGTCTGAGAAAGAGACTTTGGAGGGCCAGAAAGAGCAGTTGACTCAGCAAAAGACTGCTTTGGAGTCTGAATTGACTGAGACTGAGTCTGAATTGTCAAGCGCCAAGAATTCATTGGAAGCTGAGAAAGCGTTGTCTGCGTCTTTGCAGGAGGAAGTTACTGAGTTGACCGGCGATGTTCAATCTTTAGGCAACCAGGTGGATGACTTAGAAGATGATATTGATAATTTGAATGCAAAGATTAGTTGTCTTGAAAGCACTGAAGATGCTAACGAAGGTGATTGTTAAAGATGTCTGGAAAAAAGAAGAAGAAAACTGTGAAAAAAAGAAGAAATGTAAAACCAGAACAAAAAAAGGATAGATCATCTTCTGCTGATAAAAAAGTTTCTTCAAAAGAAAATAAGAGTTTTTTTGGCATTCCTGATTTCAGCAAGTATATCCGGCCTGAGAAAATAGTTCCTGTCAAAGGAAGACCTATTGCAGATGCTTTGAATGAATTAAAAAAAACTATCTTCCAGATTACTTTGTCAACTTGCTGGCTTGACTGCTTGATTGTGTTCATGCTTTGTTTGTTGGTTTTAAAACTGGTTTCTGCTGAGTGGTATTGGTCTTTGATTCCTGCAGGAATCTATGCAGTTATTCATATTAGGAGTCATGTTAAGAAGGCATCCACTTTTCAATATGTGGAGGAAAAGGTTCCTGAATTAAAGGAAAAAATTACTACGGTTGCGGATAATTTATCAAGGGATAATCCTGTTTTAGAGGAATTGAACAGGGATGTTTTGTCTGGCATGCATCTAATAAGGACTTCGTATTTTTTTAGTTTCAGCCGTTTGACAAGGGAGTTGTTGACTTTGGTTATTCTGGCTTTTTTGGTTACTGGTGTTTCTGCTTATGATGTGAAGTTTATTGATTTTAGCAAGGTTATTGATGATGTGGGCGATTTAAGGTTGTTCAAGGGAGAATATGATGTTAATGAAGATTTATTGGAGTATGAGGAGAATTTGTCTGATGATATTTACGGCAATAAATCTATTGCTATTTTGGGTAATGAGGAATTGAAACTACAGATTAATCCTGTTTTGAGTGATGTGGATATTTCAAAAGTGGAGGATCCAAGGGAAAGAACTTTCCGTTCTTCTGTTCCTTCTGAAATTTCTGCGCAGACAGATGCGAGTTTTGAGGATTCGATTCCCAAGGATTATCAGAAGATTGTTAAGAATTATTTTAAGGATATAACAAAGAGTTGAATTAAAAATAATCGAAAATTAGGTTGAGGTGTAAAAAATGAAGCAACAAAAAATTTCAAAACAATTTTTTAAGCTTCATTTTTTATCGAGATAGAAATCGAGTTAAAAATAATCGAAAATTAGGTTGAGGTGTAAAAAATGAAGTTGGAAGAAACTAAAAAAACATTTGATCATATAATGAATGAGATGGGCAAGGTTGTTGTTGGACAGGAGGAAGTTTTGAAGCAGATGCTTGTTTCCCTGCTGACAAATTCTCACGCAATGCTTGAGGGTTATCCTGGGCTGGCTAAAACATTAGCCGTCAGGACAATGTCGCAATTGATGGATTTGAAGTTTTCCAGGATTCAGAACACTCCGGATTTGATGCCTTCTGATATTACTGGAACTTATATTATTGAGGAGTCTTCTGGTAAGAGAAATTTTAAGTTTCAGCCGGGTCCGATTTTTGCAAATATTGTTTTGGCTGATGAGATTAACAGGGCAACTCCCAAGACGCAGTCTGCTTTGCTTGAGGCGATGCAGGAGAAGCAGGTTACTGTTGGTAATTCCACTTTTGAATTGGAACAGCCTTTTTTTGTTCTTGCGACTCAGAATCCTATTGAACAGGAGGGAACATATCCTTTGCCAGAGGCGCAGACTGACCGTTTCCTGTTGAAGATTAAGACTGAATATCCCAAGCCTGATGAGGAATTGGAGATTGTGAACAGGTATGCTGTTGAGCAGAAGCCTATTAAGCTCAAATCTGTGCTTAATAAGAATTCTTTGTTGTTTTTGCAGCAGATTGTTCGTCAGGTGCCGATTTCTTCTGATATAAAGAAGTATGCTGTTAATGTGGTTACTTCTTCCAGAAACAAGAAGAATTTGGTTGAGTATGGGGCTTCTCCAAGGGCGAGTATTGGCTTGGTTTTGGCTGCTAAAGCAAGAGCTTTGTTAGAAGGTAGAAAATTTGTTTCAAAGCAGGATATTCAGTCAATGGCTTTTCCTGTGTTAAGGCATAGGTTAATCCTTAGTTTTGAAGCCGAGCGTCAAAATATGGACGTGGATGATGTTATTAAGACTTTGTTAAAATGAAGTGTGCTGATGTGTAATAAAGTGTTGTCGCGTAATTTGCCGGCAATGCAAATAAATTATTCGTGTCGACCTGAGCGACAGTGTCGCGAAGAGGAGGGGCAGACTAGGCCTCGCGGCAGCAATTGGATGAAATACACATCAGCACGAGGTTATTGAAATGATCAACACAGATTTCCTTCACCATTTGGACCGTTTAAGTTTGATAATCAATAAAAGAATGACTTCTAATTATATTGGTGAACGACAGGCGATTTATGCCGGTGCGGGTTTGGTTTTCAAGGATCATGCTCATTACGCAATGGGTGATGATTTCAGGCATGTTGACTGGAAGGCGTTTGCCAGGACTGACAAGTTGTTTGTCAAGCGGTTTGAAGAGGAAAGAAATTTGGTTGTGCATATCATTGTTGATTGTAGTGCAAGTATGGATTTTGGCACTAAGAAGATCTCTAAACATGATTATGCTTCTATGTTTGGTCTTGGGTTTGCTTACATGGCTTTGAAGAATAATGAGAAGTTTGTTTTATCTACTTTTGCTGATAAATTAGAGCTTTTTAGGCCGAGAAAGGGTAAGAATCAGTTGATGGCTATTTTGGATTATCTGAATAAGAAAAAACCGCAGGGAAAGTCTAATTTTGAGCTGGCAATGGCTGAGTATAAGAAGTTGATTACTTCTAAGTCTTTGATTGTGGTTGTTTCTGATTTCTTGTATGATCCTGAGCAGGTTAAGCAGGGGTTGTTGCGTTTTAAAAAGCATAATATTATTTTGATTCAGGTTTTGGATGTTGTTGAAAAGGATTTGAAGGATGTTGAGGGGGATTTTAAGTTGATTGATGCTGAGAACAAGGGGATTCTGAGGACTTTTATTTCTCCTTTTGGCAGGAAGCGCTATCTTGAAAAGATTGCCTCTCATAGGGCTCATTTAAAGCGTATTGCTTCAGAACTTGGAGCTAATTTTTTTAGTTTTGGCACTGATCATCCGATTTTTGATGCTTTTTATAAGGTTTTAAGCAGGAAATAAGGTATTCTGTAAATTCTTGGTATAGTGGATGCATTGTATTTTGAAGTAATTTTATTGGGCCTTGGTTGATTTTTAGCATTGCGTTGTAAAATTCTTGTCGTTTTGGAAAGTTTTCTGGGTGAGTTCTGCTTGCATCTCTTTTCAGTGCATTTAATTTGACAGGAAGGTTATGCGCATCAATAATTGTTCTGAATACATCTCCCTTCAGTACATCTTTTTTAAATTGTTCTGCGATTGCTTCAAGATTGTTTATTTGGTCTGTTAGTGTGGTTGGGCAAATAATTCGTAATTGATCTAGCCAGGAAGTTACTAAAGAGTATACTGTCTTGAAATGATCTTCATTTTGTAATAGGTATTTTGTTCCTGATTCGCTGGTAAAATCTCTTATCATATTGTGTAGAATATTTTGGTTGTTTTTAAAGTTAGTCTAACAAAGGCACTTCATAATCAAGAAAGCACAGTGCTACTAGTGCTGTGCCGAATTGTTTTTCTGGAATAAGTGTTTCTGTGATGATTCTTTCATCTTTTAGTTCAAACTTATCAGAATATCCGTTGGTGTAAAGTTCTTGTATGTTCTTTTTGAGCATTTCTTTGCATTCTTCTTCTGACAGCTTGCCGTTATATTCGCAGACTAGTCCGCCGTATTTTTTTCCTGTTTGTTTGTCATAGAGCCAGCCGAATATGATTCCTGCTGTTGCTCTTTGGCCTTTTTCAGAGGTTGCACAGGCAGTTATTGTTTCCATCACAGAGCCGTGGATTATTTTGTTAATCACGGCAGGAGTTTTTTCAACTTCTGTTGCTATTTTTGGCAGTATTGAAGAATAGGTCATTATGTTGCATCTTTCTATTCCTGCTTTCTGCAGGGCTAAGTGATAAGAACCAGCGTGTACAGCGAGATCACTTTCGCCTTTACCTGTTGTTATAAAAAATGTTTTTGGAATTCTGTTTCCGACCAATTTTTTTCTTGGCTTTTTGTTGTCGTCTTCATAACTCATTCTCACCGCCGAGCACTCTATGCCCAACCTCTTCCTGTTTATTGAATACTTTACTTGTGATATTGATTGCTTATAAAACTTTCTGTTTTTTTGGCAAAGTTAAGTAATGTGTGTTGTGGGGCGATAGTGCTCGGAGAATTTTTTAAATTATTATTTGGGGCAGATAGTTCGCGGTAATATTTGTTTTAAGAAGCATTACGTAGCGCAATGTTGTTCTTTTTTTGCCGCGCAAGTTGACTTTGCTTTTTTTTTATTGTGTATTACAGTCTACCAAAATCAAGGGAACCCACATTTCTTCGGGTGTTAGTCCGCTGTGGTGGCCTTTGTGAAATTTCTTTTTTTCTTGCGGGAGAAAGTCCCTTATCTGGTATCCGTAGTTCATTATTAGTGTGTAGTCGCCTATTCTGTCAAGCAGTTTTTGGTTTGGTTTGTTCAGTCCAAAATATCCTTTTTTGACAAGGTCTTTGCTTTTGTGCAGTGTGCATATTTTTTTGAATTTGGTCTTGATGTATTTTTCAAATTCTTTTGTTTTTTCTGGTTTGACATAGCAATATGCTGTTCTTGGATCTCCGCATAGGGGGATTCTAAGTGTGTTTTTTAGTTGTGGATGATTGTCAAGGTTTATTGCTTGTGTAATCGGGGTGTCTATCTGTCCGTGGTCTGCTGTGAGTATTATCAGCGTGTTGGTTCCTGAAATTTGCCGGATAAATTTTGCAAGTTCTTTGTTTAGTTTTTGAAAGTGTTTTGTTGTTTTCTTGCTGCTGACTCCGTTTTCATGGCATGTTGTGTCAAAGTCGGGCCAGTACGAGTAAATGTATTTTTGTTTTGTATTTAGTTTTATTATTTTTTTTGTTTGGCTGAAAAATCCTGTCATGGTATGGTATTTTTTTAGTGTGCTTTTGCCAAGTGTTGTTTTGGTGATTATGCTTTTGCTGACACTTGATGGAAAAATAGTATACGACGGGATTTTTATTTTATTGTATATTGGTGTTTGTTGATAAATTTCTTGTACTTTGTGTCTGTCTGTTATTTCTTTTTTTCCGCGGGGCGCAAATTGCAGTATGGTGAATACTTCGTTGAATTCTTTTAAGTACATGAACCATCCGGTTATTGCATGCTGTTGTGGTGCGACTCCGGTTGTGAAGGTGGTAATTGCCGCAGCAGTTGTTGGTGGGAATACCGAGGTTATTTTTTCTTGAAGATATTTGTTAAAAACACTTCCTCTGCCGTATTTAAGCAGGTATTCATAGCCCAGTCCGTCTATTACCATAAGCACTATGTTAGTGTATTTTTTAATCTCAGAAGGTTTTAATATTGGAAGCGGGTTGTATATTGATTTTCTTCCCAGTCCTTCTTCTATGGAACTCATTAAATTTACTATTGACCTCTTTTTGTAGTCTGGTTTGACCATATTTTTATTTTAATGTAAGCTTATTTAAGCTTTTTGTTAGAAACAGTTATGTATTTATAATGTTATACAAGGTATTTTGTTTGAAAAAATGATTCAATCCACCACAAATAACTCATTATCCTTGTCTACGTCAAATAATCCCAGTCGTGCTCCTGCGTCCAGCCATCCATGGGCGTAATTCAGGGCGGCAAATGCGGTTACTATATCTCCTTTTTCCTTGAAATGTTTGGCATCAGAGAAATATCTCTTGGCCATATCTAGAACAATATGTGCTGGAGAATCTTCTGCTTTCGCAGGAAAAGCCTTGCTTTTCTGCGCGCCAGAAAATCTTTGATTTTCTGTGCGTTCTTTCCAGTCAATTTTCTGTTCAGAATTAATCTTTACTTTTGCAATTGCCCTTGATGTAACATCAAAATACTTTGATAGTTTTTCTTCTGTTATCTCTTTGTTCATGCTGCTGTTCTTCGTTGTACTTCTCTTGGTAAAGGTCTTTTAACTGTCAAAGGAAGAGCATCCTGTTCAAGCTCCATTTTTGCGAGTATTATTGGATTGTATTCTATTTCTTCGAGCTGTTTTTCGCTGATTTTCAGCATAAAAGGGGCTCCTGAAGCTATTTGCAGTGCTCTTGCTCCCAGCATTCGTGCTGTTTCAAATTTGGTGTGTTTTTTATCTTCTGACATGATGATCACCTTATAGCAGTTTTCGAAGTTCTTTTGCCTTGTCTTGGGCAATTCCTACCATGGTGTCAATTTCCTTAATACTTAAAGGTTCGGTTCCGCCTTTTTGTACTGCGCAAATCATGTTTTCAGCAGTCAATGCTACAGTTAATCTGGCGTCCAGTAGTTCCTCTTCTTCTGGCAGGGGGTCTACTACGAAATACTCTCCTATTTTGAGTACTGTTACTTCTAGCGGTTCTTTTTGTAATGGTAGTTTTTCCTTGGTTTTTTTGTCATAATTGATTATTCCTTCTTCTGTTATTTCTGGGAATACGGTGTTTTTTAGTGCTGCAAGTGCCGCGAGTGCTCCTGCGTCCAATAAGTTTCCTGATGCATTCAATGGAACAAGGTCTATCATTACTGACCATGCTTTTTCTCCTTTTTCAATGCATAATTTTTCTTGGTCTATTGCTTTTGATTCTCTGATTCCTCTGTCTATTACTCTTGCGATTTCTATTGCCTCTTCTCCCGGAGGTCCTGATTCAAAATCAGGGTTTGCCATTGGTCTTAGTTCTGCATTGACCATAAGGTTTCCTTTTTCCGGAGTGTCAGGATATGGTGTTTCCAGCGCTATTTTCACTCCTGCGATTATTTCTGTGTCTCCTATTTTTACTTTTGCACTTCCTTCTGCTCCGTGTACAATTCCTGGTTCTACTGTTATTTTTCTGTATTCTAGTAGTTTTCTTCCGTCGTAACGCACTCCTTTTTTTAGTGCTTTGAGTATGTGTTCTTTTTTGTCTTTCATTTTGATTTCACCTTTTCGCTGTATTTTTCTTTCAATGCTTTTTTCTGTATTTCGTAGATTTCAAGGCATTTTTTCTTGCCTAATTCAAGAGCTTTTTTGAGATCTTCTCTCGATATTTCTCCGTCAATCTGAAGCAAGGATATCTTGTCCATTGAAGGAATATAAGCAATCGGTATGTCTGTTGCTCCCAATTCACAGTCTTCTACTCCGTTTACATCTGCGATTAGTTCGCCTTCCAGCATTCCTACTGACATTGCTATTACAAGGTCTTTCATCTCGATTCCTGCATCTGCTAAGGCCATTGATGCTGCAGTTATTCCTGCGCATCTTGTTCCTGCGTCGGTTTCTGTCAGTTCAATGCAGACATCAACTACTGCGTTTGGAAAATCAGTAAGATTTACTACTGGGTTGATTGCGTTTTGTGTTACCATTGATATTTCTTTTGAACGTCTTCCTCCTCCTGGTCTTACTCTGTTGCCGTGTCCTGAGAAGGGCATCATATTGTAGTCGCATCTTAGCAGTCCTTTTTCCGGATCTTGTTTGAATCTTGGGTATAGGTCTCTTGGTCCGTGTACTGCTGCGTATGCTGTTGTTCCTCCTATTTTGAACATCGCGCTTCCGTTTGCGTTTTTTACTACGCCGACTTTTGCAGTCATTGGCCGTAATTGGTCATTTTTTCTTCCGTCGTTTCGTTTCATTTTTGTGATCCTCCCTTTACTTCAAGTTTCTTGCTTGTTTTCTTTTCAAGGAATTTTTTTATACTGTCTGTAAGTCCTGCAGTGTGTGCTTCTTTTTCTATTTTTTTAATTGCTTCCTCTGCAAGAATTTCTTTTTCTGGTTCTCCGTCTATCCAGATTCGTCCGTTTTGTCCGACTATGATGTTGCAGTCTGTTGCTTGTTTTACCATGGTTACCATGCTTCCTTCTTTTCCTATTACTCTTGGCACTTTATGTGAGTTTACTGTGATTATTCTTCCTCCGCGGAGTTTTCTCAGTCCCGGCCCTCTCATTGTGACGTCTATTAATTTTTGTGATGTCACGTTTGTTATTTGCGCTATCATGTGGTCTTCCAGTCCGAAGTATTGGGTTAGGTCTGCTCCTTTTGCGATGTAGTCTGATGTTGCGTCTTTTAGTCCAAGTACTGCAGAGTATGCGCTTCTTGTGTCTACTCTCCAGCCGGACATCATTATGTCTATCACTTTTACAATTATTTTGTCTCCTACTTTTGGCAGGTATGCGCCTGTAAGAGGGATTAGTTTGATGACTTTTTTGTCAACACTTATCATTCCCAGTCTTTGTGCTTTGATTTCTTTTCTTATTCTGTATGTTCCTCTGCTTGGCAGAAATCCCATTCCTTCTGCAAGGGTTTCTCCTGGGACAACGATGTCCCTGTTTTTTACTTTTAGTGTTTCCATTTTTTTATCATCTCCTATAACCTTGATTTTTTTAAATTCGATTTACTCAATTTTAAAAATGGAAGCTCGAAACCCTTGAAAAATCTTCGATTTTTCTGGGCGCAGAAAAGCTTTGCTTTTCTTGCGAACTTGTTTTTCGTTGTTTCCATTTTTTTATCCTCTCCGTAATTATTATTTTACTTCTTTGACCTCTGCAGTTATTGTTCCGTGTGTTATGTTGTTTAGTTTGTCGTATAGTTCTTGTTCCATTCCTCCGGGAATTTCTATAAGTCCTGTCCAGGACCCGTCTGAATTCCAGGATTCTTTGAGAATTTTTCCTGTTTGTTTTACTGTTTGATAGCTTTTTCCTGTGTATTGTGCAGGTATTGTCAGTTGTATTTCTTTTTTTACGAATTTTATTGGTATTATTGGAAGTATTTTTTTAAGTATTTCCTGCACTTGTTCTTCTGCTGTTTTGTGTTCGTTTATTTTTATTTTTGCTTCGTCTATTGCTGCTTCTATTCGTGTTAATGGGTGGGGCGCGTTTGTTCTTGGGTCTACGCCGTTTTTTTGTATTATATTTAGTATTCTTTGTTTTTTTTGCTGTACTTGAGCGTTTCTGTATTCTGCTGTTACTTGTACTTCACCTTCTTTGATTATTTTTTTTGCAACTTCATTTGTGTCTTCTGTTCCAAATACTGCTTTTAGACGGTTTTCTGGCGCGCTCATTCCTTTTTTTGCGTCTGAGAATATTTTTGGGTAGACAAGAACGTCTCTTATGTCTCCAATTCCTTTTTTGAACTGCATTGCTTTGTCAGGGTCAACAACTATTTCAAAGTTGTCTGCCCCTTTCTTCCATTTTGCCAGATTCATTCCTTCGCTCATTTTTTCTTCATGTCTTTGAATACTTTTTCTATCACTTCTGATTTTACTTGTGTAAGTTTTTTCTCGTCTTTTTTAATGTATGCTGCGTCTATTCTGTCCACATGGAAATTTTTTTGCAGGACTTTATATAGTGATTTGATTGCGAGTTTTAGCGCGTCGTCCAGTGTCATGGTTTCTTTGTATTCTTTATCGAGTATTTCTTCTATTTCTGTTTCTCCTTCGCCTATTGCTGTTGCCTTGTAGCCGAAGTAGATTCCTGTTGGATCTGTTTCGTATATTTTTGGTCCGTCTGCGTCTATTCCTGCCACTATTACGCTTACTCCGAATGGTCTTAGTCCGCCGGATTGGGTGCATATTTGTTTTAGTGAGCAGATGTCTTTTACTATGCTTATTGTGTCTATTGGTGTTCCGTATGTTACTTGATGCTGCTGGGCTTTTAGTTGCGCTCTTTCTATGAGAACTCTTGCATCTGAGATTATTCCTGATGCTGTTGCGCCCATGTGGTCGTCTATTTTGAATATTTTTTCCACGCTGTCCGATATTACCAGTTTGTCCAGTATTCTTTTGTCTGCTACGAGCAATACTCCTTCTTTGCAGGTTATTGCCATTGCAGTGCTGCCTTGTTTTACTGTTTTTTTAGCATATTCAACCTGTAATAGTCTTCCGTCCGGAGAAAACATGGTTATTGCCCGGTCATATCCCATTAATTGGTGTGGCATTGGTTGCATCTTATCACGCTCCTTTGATTTGTTTTTCAGCTTTTTTTAGGATTCCGCTGGTAGCTATTGATTTTATTGCTACTGGCTCTCCGCTGATTTCTTTTATAAGTATTAATGCTGATTTTAGTGTTTCTGTCATTTTGTTGTTTATTTTGATTATTCCCTTTTGTTCTTCTTTGTTGTACTTGTCCTGCATTATTATCATTCCTGCTTGTGCAGCTCCTTTTTGGCCTGCAAAGGATAATAATGAGTTTGATATTGCTCTGAATATTTCAGATACTTTTTTTATCTTTTTTTTTGAGATTATCTCAAACACCAAGTATCGTTTTTTTTCTCTTTGACTTGGTAATAATGGTTTTATTTTCATAACACCTTTCATTAGGTGAGAAGATATAGTTTTTTTTCCTCTCTCCTTCTCTCTTCAGGTATTTTGAATAATATATCATTTATAAAGGTTACGGTTTTGAGCCTTTTTCCTTCCTTATTGCACTATATATAGTCATTTCCTCTTTATTTTCAGCTTGCTTAATCTTCTTTTTGCGCTTGTATTCAGTCGTTTTATCTCATTGTCCAGCCATTCGTCTATTAGTTCTTTTTTCAGTCGCTTGTAGTGTGGTAGCACCTTTTCATAATAATCTGCAAATGCGTGTTTTTTGCTTCCCAGGCTTATTTGCCAATGAACTAGTCTTAGTCTAATGTATAGGTTGAAGTGGTCTGAGTATTTCATGGTTACCATTATTGTTAGTATGACTATGAATATTCCTATTACAAGTCCGAGTATAAGGTATATTATGTCTATTCCTTTTATTCCAAATAGGAAGTAGGGATGTGCTATTTCTTTTTTAAGGTATAATGCTTCACAAGGTTTGCATAGTCCTCCGCAGTCTGTTCTTTCTTCGGTGTGGTCTTTTTTGTTGTTAAAGCAGTGCGCAGGGGTGCATGCTCTTGATTCTATTGGTCTGTAAATATTTGTTCCGCATTTGTTCCAGTCATTGCATGCTCTGTGTTGTATTCCTTTTGGCGAGCATGGTGTCCAGGATGTGCAGTGCCAGTTTTCTGTGCAGTTAATTTTTTTGGGTGTGATTACTCCTCCAGGTCTTCCTGCTCCGCCTCCTCCGCCCGGAGTTGTTGGCGACGCAACTGAAGGGCATGTGAATTTTACAAAGCTGTCTTTGCTCCATGCACTGCATGCTCCGTATACGTCGCAGGTTCTTACTTTCCATGTGTAGTAAAAGGTTCCGCTTAGTGCTTGTGTTATTCCTGATGTTGCTGGGGATACTATTGTGTTGTTGTTAAATTGGAATTCGTCATATGTTGTGTCTCCTTCCGGGTCTGTTCCTGATGTCCAGTGGAATTGTTTTGATGTTGCCGAGGTTGAGTTCATTTGTGTTAGGTTTGGCGTGCTTGGTGCGTTGTTTGTTATTGAGAACGTGTCTGTTGTCCATAGTGAGCATTCGTAGGGGTCGCATTCTTGAACTTTCCATGTGTGGCTTCCGTTGCTTAGTGTTAGTGTTTTTGGGGATGTTGCGTATGAGGTTATGTTGCCGTCTATGTTAAATTTGAAATAAGTGTCATCTCCGTCTGGGTCTGCCCCGTCTGATGCCCATGTGAATGTTATGTTGTTCTGGTTTGTGTCATTTATCGGGGTAAGACTAGGTTTTGGAGGGGGAAGATTTGATACATTAAAAGTGTCTGATGATAAGGGCGAGCATCCGTATGCATTGCATGTCTTGACATACCAAGTATAGAGTTCAAAGTCCACGTTTGTCTTGTTTTGCGGCGAGCTTACATTATGATATGTTGTTCCGTCAAATATCCAGTCATTGTATGTTGCAAGTCCTTGAGGATCTGAGTAATTAATCCAACTAAATGTGATTAGTGAGTTGTTGTGTGTGTCATTTATTGGTGTTAGTGTCGGTGAGTTTGGTACTTGTGCTACTGTGATGTTTATTGTTGCAGTGTAGAACTGGTCTGCGGTTCCTGTGTTATTGCCGTAATAATTTCCTGATGAGGCGTTTACATTTATTGTGTCATTTTCTGCGATGTTAAGATTGTTTATCACATAATATCCGTTTGAGTCTGTTGTGTCTGTTCCTGTGCATCCTGCTGAGCATTCTTGGATTGTTGCTGTTACACTTACTCCGCTCATTGTGTTTCCGGTTAGGTTGAGGACATATCCGTCTACCACTCCTACGTATATATCGGCATTGGCAATTCCAATTAGTAAAAGAAGTGCGAGTCCGAATAATATTATTTTTTTCATTATTTTGTCCAGTCTGGTGCAGGGCAGATGTATTTTATGAATGTGTCATTTACCCATGAACTGCATGCCCCGTTTACATCGCAGGTTCTTACTTCCCATACAAAGTAGTCTATTATTCCCGTTAGGTCTTCTGTTTTGGGCGATGTTATGTTTGAGCTTAGTGTTCCATTGAATTTGTATTCGTCATATGTTGAATGTCCATCTGGGTCTGTTCCTGATGTCCAGTATAGTGTTACTGTTTCCGGCGAATAGACGTCTGTCTGGTCGGTTAGTGTTGGTGTTGTTGGTGCGTTGTTTGTTATTGAGAACGTGTCTGTTGTCCATAGTGAGCATTCGTAGGGGTCGCATTCTCTTACTTTCCATGTGTGGCTGCCAAAGCTAAGTGTTTTGTTTATTGGGGGGGTTATGCTTGATTCTATTGTGTCTGAGTCTATTTTGAATTCAAAGTATGTGGAATCATTTTCCGGGTCTGCTCCTCCTGAACTCCAGTTGAATGTTCTTGTGTTGTTTATGTTGTCTCCTTGTGTTTGTAGTGTTGGAGATGGGGGGGCGGTGTTGTATACGTCAAAGCTGTCAGAGACTGCAGCAGAGCATCCGTATGTATTGCATGTTTTTACATTCCAGTTGTATGTTGTGAATTCCACATCTGTTTTGTTATATGGGGAGGTTACATTGCTGTATGTTGCGCTGTTTATTGTCAGGACATCATAGGTTGAAAGTCCTTGAGGGTCTGTTCCAGATGTCCAGTTGAAATAGATTATGCTGTTGTCATGTGTGTCTGGATTTGCAATTATTGTTGGGGAATTAGGAACTTTTGCTATTGTTACATTGATGTAGGCTGCCTGGTAGGAGTCTGCTTGTCCTGAGTTGTTTCCATAGTCGCTTGTTTTGTTTGCCTGTACTTTTATTGTGTCTCCTGATTCTATGTTCAGGTTTGTTACAACATAATATCCTCCTGAGTCTGTTTGTGTTGTTCCTCCGCATCCTGTTCCTGTGCATCCAGATACATTTACTATTATATCTGCATTTGTGACAAGTCCTCCGGTTATGTTTAATACATATCCTTCTACTGTTCCGAGGTATATTTGTGCATATGCGAGGTATAGTCCTAAGATTAGAAAAATTAAAAAGCTGAATACTTTTATTATTTTTTTCTTATCCATTTTCAAGTCTTGTTTTGTTATAAAAAAGGTCTGCTCCTCCTGCATCTGTGATTAGTATGAATTGTCCTTCTCCTGCGCTTATTTGGTAGAATGGATTGTTTGATGATAGTGCGCTGTATATCATGAATTCCTGTGGTGTGTAATTCCATTTTTGCATAAATCTGTATTTGCCGGGGATTGTGTCGAGGTATTGTGTTATGTTTGCTGTGACTGAGTATGGGTAGTTTGGTGTTTCCCATCCTTGTTGAAGGCTTAAGTTTATATTATTAAATGCCGGGCCGGTTAATGATACTGTTGTATTTGAGGTGTCATCGTAGTATACAAAATAGGATTTTGACAGGTTAAATATGTCAAATGGCGGTGTTGCTGCTCTTGGAGTGTATACTTTGAATTCTTGGTTTGGTGTGTCCCATTCAAGTACAAATCGTATGCTTTGGTTTATTGGACTTAATACTGATGTTATGTTTCTGTTTGTTTCGTTTGCGCAGAAGGATATGAAATTCCATCCTTGTTTAAATTCTATTGAGCATGCTGCTATGATGTTTAGTGATGCTGTTCCTGTTATTACTGGTGCTGCTGCTGTTGGTGTTTCTTGTGTGTGTTCTGGAAGGTTTATGTTGGTTGTTATTCCAAATAAGAATATGGATATGCTTAAAGCTACTAGCAAGTTCCCTATTATATCTATCTTTGCCTTTGATGTGGGCATTCTACCACTCTTTTTTACATCAAGAACTATATATAGTGTCCTTGATATGCATAAGCACAGCTAGGTTCTCTTGAACACTACCTGTAATTCCCCTGTATATTCCCCGTATTCGGCGTTTTCAGGTATTTTTGCGCTTATTGTGATGTTTTTTGATTCGTGCTTATTTAAATATATCGGTTCTTTTTCCACCCAGTTTTTCATGTTTCCGTGTGTTAGAAAATAGGCAGTTACAGGGATTTCATTTGTGTTTTTTATCTCTATTATGCGTATTCCTTTGTCTCCTGGCCTTGCTTTTCCAAAATGAATGATGTCTTTGTCTAGTGAGAATCCTATTTTTTCATCTGCGATTATTTTCATTGG
>WJKI01000002.1 GCA_014729195.1 Candidatus Woesearchaeota archaeon | reverse complement strand
GGAATACACCTGATTAATTCAACCAATATTACCATACAAAATATTGCCCTCATCAGAAACCAAATCGGAGCAAAAGTGGAAAAATCAGACAAAAACAGAATAATCAATAGCCGAGACATTAGTCTAAAAAAACCTGTTCAAGAAATAGAATCCTTTGACAATATTTTTGATTATGAAAACAAAAAATTAAACTATGATTTCTGTAGGTATAACACCTGTAATAAAGAAGAATTAATTGAAAGAGTTGCAGAACCGATAAATCAAAAAAGAGATGATGAAAAAATCAAGAAAGAAGAAACAGAAATTTCATTCCAAGCAAAAGAAACATATTCTTTAAGAGCAATACTAATGGAAGCGATAAGAGTTTGGATTAACACTCATTAATTCCTTCTAATTTAAGTGCTCTCTGAGGGCAATAAATAATATCCCTTCCGCTCTGAATAACAGGAGTCAACCTGACCTGCCTTATCCCGCCAACAGGAGCAAAAGCAAAAGTTGCCTTGTCAGATCCGGCCTTAGGCAAGGGCTTTGGAAGAATATTCTCAACAACAGAAACATCATCTGTTCCCACTACTTTTGCCTGAATATTAAAGATGTTTGCATTTGGTCCGTTATCCAGGAAAACTTCAATAGTATCCCCTCTCCTGCAAATCTGAGGAGTGGCCTTAACCTGAAGAATAGTAAAATAAACATTATTACAGCCACGAGAAACCTCCTGCACGCCCTTTGCAAACTCTGCCTTTTCCTCAATATAAGACTCGCCCCAGGACATCACAACTGCTCCTAAAGCTACTGAAAAAGCAATCAAAAGAATAGTTGCAAATAAAGGAGATATTGCCCGTTTGTTATTAAACATTATTTCACCTGTTTTTGAATAATTATAATATTACTCATTTATAAGCTTTTCTTTTAAATCAATCTGATTAAGGCAAATTTTTTATACTTGACACTCACAATATACACCAATGGAAGGAATCACACCAGAACAACTTGCACAAATACAACAACAATGTATTTTCTGCCAGATAGCATCAGGCAAAGTAGCATCAAAAAAAATATACGAAGACGAAAAAGTAGTTGCTGTGCTGGACATCAACCCGGCAAACCCAGGACATCTTCTGGTTATCACAAAAAAACATTACTTTGTAATGCCGCAAATGCCGGATGATGAAGTAGAACACGTGGGCAAGATTGCCAAACAACTATCACAAGTATTATTAAAAGCATTAAAACTAGAAGGAACAACAGTGTTTATCGCAAACGGAGTTGCAGCAGGACAAAAAGCACAACATTTCATGATGCACATCATCCCAAGAAAAGAAGGAGATGAAGTAGGAATTCAAGTCCAGCCAAAACAGATTTCTGAAACAGATTATGACAAAATATATCAGGCATTATCACAAGGAATTAAGAAAAATCTAGGAGACATTACAGGACTGGAAAAAAAGAGTGAAGAAAAGACAGAAGAAAAAGAAAGCAAAGAAAAAATAAGTGAAGAAGAGACAGAAGAAAAAGAAATAGAAGACGCAGAAATAGTTAAAGAAGATGCAGAAGAAAGCAAACCGAAAATTGTTATCGATGAACGCAAGAAAAAAGAAAAAAAGAAAACTGAAAAAAAAGAAAAAGAAAAAAAGAAAAAAAACAAAGACAAAGAAGGCGCGAGTCTTGACGACATTGCAAAAGTACTGGGTGCATAAAAATGAACTGCGAAATATGCGAGCAAATAAAAAACAAAAAAGGAGTGTTATACCAGGATAAAAATATCACAGCAATGCTCGCTCCAAAACCCACAGCAGCCGGACACGTATATATAGTGCCAAAAAAACATGTAACCATACTTGAACAAATTCCTGACAAAATAATAGGAGAAATGTTTGCCAAGGCAAACAAGATATCAATGGCCTGTTTTGAAAGCCTGGGAGTACAGGGAACAAACCTGCTGATACAAAACGGACTGCCTGCAGGACAACACCACAACCACTGCATACTTCACGTCATACCGAGAAGAGAAAATGACGGCCTAAACCTGGCATGGCAGCCAAAACAAATAAACGAAGAAGAAATGAGCACAGCAGAAATCAAAATCAAGGAAAACACATCACAAGTCGGAGTGTTTGAAAAAGAAAAACAAAAACCTATAAAAATAAAAGAACCAGAAGAAATAAAAGACAAAGAAAAAGAGGAAGATTACCGATTAAAAGAAAGAATACCTTGAGAAAGACAAAATGAATTACAAAGAACAGGCATACACAGTTATATACAACCTTGCAAAAGAAAATCAAAGAGAACATAACTCGCCATTCCCTTTCGTTGAAGCAGCGACAATAGTGAACGCGTGGAATGAAAAAAGATACTTAGGAGAACTGCATTTTCCTGAAGCAATGACTGGAACAGATTTGCTGCAACTGCTTGATACCGCAGGATTAATACACAAAACAACGATTCAAATTGCAGAAGATGAAGCAAAACTGCTGGAAGAAAAAATAGTGACTATTGTCTATCCAATGAAAAATCCAAAATACTTCAGAGGCAAAAAGAATGAATGAACAGGAAATAATAAGAAAATATTCTGAATTAATGGACGCCCAAGAATACAAAGAAGGAAGCGCCTTAATGGAAAAACACGAAGATACATTATTTGATATTGCCCTAAAATATCATAAAGTAATAATCAATACACAAACAACAGAAGAAAGAAAAAAACACAATCCAGATAAATATGAACAACAAACAGACCCCACATTATACCAGCTTCTTGATATCGCTACAACAGGCGGAATCTAAACCAGCAAAAACAAAGGATTTCCCGCAAACAAAGTAAAAACATAAGCCAACAACAAAGAAGGAACAAAAGGAATCCCTATCTTGACTAAAACTTTCTTAATTTTTGCTTTTTTTAATTCCTTAATCTGCTTTTCAGAAACACCCAAATCACCCGGCCCGCAAACTCTTTTTTTATTTACAAATATATCCTTTGCAATCCACTCTCCTTCTGTCAATTCTGCAGGAGAAACCAATCTATACATTGCAACAGACTCAACAGTCCTGACAAAAACAGTCAAGTAATAAAACAAAGGAATCAGAATTACCAAAGCAATAATCATTGACTTAAAAACAAAATCCACTTTCATAAAAACAGAAACCAAAACCAACACAAGCAGGGCAATCAAAGGAACCGCCCTAAACATCCCATGTGAATGAAGCTTATCCCTGAACTCTTTCTTGAACTTTTTCCAGTTCTTAAATGCAAGAACAACAGACCATATTAAACCATAAACGCCCCCAATCCAAATCGCATTAACAACAAACGCAAGAACAATATGATTTATATCCATATTAATGCCCAAACAAGCACCAATCGCCATCAACGCCTTTGAATCTCCTCCGCCCCACTGACCAAAATAATACAAAGCACAGGCTGCAAGAAAAAAACCGGCAAAACCAATCACCCCCTCCAAAACCGGAACATAACTCCACTCATTAACCGACCATATCAACCTGAGACTTAATCCTGCAATAACACCGCCATAAGTAAGCCAATCAGGAATCTCTCTTATTTTCAAGTCTGTTATTGTACCAACTAGAAGCACAAATAAAACAACAAATATCAAAACCAACCACATAACAGACAAAGATGTCACAAAATTTATAAATATTTCTACTATACAATATATATGGGGGGCGCAACCGGCAAAAAAACACCAAAGCACATCGCAATTCTAGTGGACGGCTGTGAAGAATACTCTGCTCAACACCAAAAAGAAATGAATGAAGTCTATGAAAAAGAATTCAGCAACATAAAAAAAACAATACAAACCGCAGCAGAACTGGACATACCAATCCTGACCTTTCATTCGCGCAAAAAAATAAACGAAACAGAAATAGACCATATGATAAAATTCTTTGAAAACCTGCTTGATTGGGAGCTTATTAAAAAAAACCAAATAAAAATATCTGTGCTCGGAAAATGGTATGATCTCCCAGAACGACTGCTGGAACCAATCAAAAAAATAATAACAGAAACAAAAGAATACGACAAATTTTTCGTGAACTTCTGCATAAACTACTCAGGAAAAGAAGAAATAGTTGACGCCTGCAAACTAATTGCACAACAGGTAAAACTTGACAAGATAACCGCAGATAAAATAGACGCATCCCTTATAAAAGAAAATATTTACTCATCATATTTTCTTCCGCCCAATTTATTAATAATTACTGGAACAAAAAAAACAACCGGCGGAATGCTGTTATGGGATTCATCAGAAACAATAATTCATTTTTCGGGAAAATTATGGCCTGAATTTGGAAAAGAAGATTTCTTGCGAGCAATCGAGACACACTAAATGTGTCATCACTTTTTTAAAGATACAAAAACAATATATATAATATGTCTGGGAAAAAAACACTTCAAACCCTTGGATTAATCGTTCTTAGCGCAGCAACTGCAACAAGCGCAGCGACTGCACTGCATCAAATATATTGTTCAAAAGATTTCGACAAAAACCTAAAAAATATCAAACAATATTTAACCCCTGCGGAGCATTATTTAAAATGAATCTTGAAGACAGACAAGAAAAATTGTTCAAGGAACTGCTAAAAATAAAAAATGCACAAAGAATATCAAGAAAAACATCAAATCAAGACGAAGAAGGTTCATTTATAAAATATTACAACCTGAACAAAACCCTGATGCACAACATACCAGAAGAACCAACAAATATTATTCCAGACATAACACACCAACCAATCAAAGTAATGAGCGAATATGAAAGATTCCTTAGAGAAACAGAAGAATTGATACGAAAAATCAATGAAACTGCACAGAAACAAAAAAAATATTCCCAACAAAAAAAACGCAGAATCCCTACAAATAATATTGTTAAGACCATGGCATTATTCGGCGCAGCAAGCGTGATTTCTGCATACTACCTTATATCCAATTTATTCTGAGGTTTTCGCAACCTTTATAAAGCACAATACACTCTTTCTAAATACCAATGAAATGATGAAGCTCGCACGAGCTGAGTGAGGTAACTATATCTCACAATTGATAAAACCTTGAGAGGTAATTAAAAATGTCAGAACAAACTGAAAAAGCAATCGAAGCAATAGAAGTGGCCAAAAACACAGGAAAACTAAAAAAAGGAACAAACGAAGTAACAAAAGCCCTTGAAAGAGGCACAGCAAAACTGGTAGCATATGCAAAAGACGTAAGCCCGCCAGAAATAACAATGCACATTCCATTACTGGCAAAAGAAAAAGGAATTCCTTGCGTTGAAATCCCAACAAAAGACGAACTTGGAGCAGCAGCAGGAATAAAAGTCGGAACCGCCGCAGTGGCAATAACTGCAGAAGGCGATGCAAAAAAAATAATCGCAGAAATCACACCAAAAGAAGCACCTGCAAAAACAGAAAAGAAAGAAGAAGAGAAAAAAGAAAAGAAAGAAGAAGAGAAAAAAGAAAAGAAAGAAGAAGAGAAAAAAGAAAAGAAAGAAGAAGAGAAAAAAGAAAAGAAAGAAGAAGAGAAAAAAAGTAATTGAGGACAGAAAATGGCTGACAATAAAAAACAAAGAAAAAGAGACATAAAACAAAAAAACGAAAAAGGGACAGGAGTAAGATTCTCATCAGCAGTCCCTTCAAAAGTAGAAGAAATAATCGGAAGAACAGGAACAAGAGGAGAGGCAATGCAGGTTCGTGTTAGAATACTTGACGGAAGAGACAAAGACAAAGTAATACGAAGAAATGTAAAAGGCCCAATACAAATGGGAGATATACTAATGCTTAGAGAAACTGAAATAGAAGCCCGCCCTTTAAACAAAGCGGGCAGAGGCTCTAACTAGAGGTTATCAATATGAAAAAATGTTCATTTTGTAAAAAAGAAATAAAACCCGGAACCGGAAAAATGTTTGTCAAAAAAGACGGCAAACTATTTTATTTTTGCTCAAGAAAATGCGAAATGCACGCCCTGAAACTAAAAAGAAAGCCGGCAAACATGACCTGGCTGACTAAAAAAAGCAAGAAAAAAACAGGCGATAAAAAATGAGCACAGTAGAAAAAACATTAATCCTTGCAAAACCAGATGCGGTCCAAAGAGGACTTGTCGGAGAAATAATCAAACGATTTGAAAAAGTAGGAATGAAAATTGCAGGAATCAAAATGATACACGCCAACGAAGAACAACTAGGACAACATTACAAAGATGACAAAGACTGGAAAATAAGTGTAGGAAACAAAACACTCAAAGTGGCAAAAGAAAAAGGAAAAACAATGAACGAAACCGCAGAACAAATTGGCGACAGAATAAGAAAATGGAACATGGAAACACTAAAATTCTGCCCAGTAATCGCAATGGTATTTGAAGGCCATCATGCAGTAGAATACGGAAGAAAAATAGTAGGAAGCACAGAACCCCGACAGGCCGCCCCCGGCACAATAAGAGGGGATTACTCAATAGAATCATACGCGCTTGCAGACGCAAAAAAAAGAACCACACTAAACCTTGTTCATGCATCAGAAAGCAAAGAAGAAGCTGAACGCGAGATTAAGATATGGTTCAATAACGAAGAAATATATGATTATGAAAAAGAAATGTGGAAAATAATTCACAGGTGAAATCTTAAATGAAGGATAATGCGGGTGATAAATAATGGCTGAAAAGATGATTGACAAAATTGTAAGAATCTCTAAAACTCCAAAACAAATAAGAAACATATGCACGTGTGCTCACATTGACCACGGAAAAACAACTTTCTCAGACAATCTATTGGCAGGAGCAGGAATGATGTCAGAAGAACTGGCAGGAAAACAACTTGCACTAGACTTTCACGACGATGAAAAAGCAAGAGGAATCACAATTGATACTGCAGCAGTTTCAATGGTACACAAATTCGAAGACAAAGAATATCTAATTAATCTAATGGACACTCCAGGACACGTGGACTTTGGAGGAGATGTTACCCGAGCTATGAGAGGAGTAGACGGAGCAATAGTCCTTGCATGCGCAGTAGAAGGAATGATGCCCCAAACAGAAACAGTTTTACGCCAAGCATTAAAAGAAAGAGTAAAACCAGTATTATTCATCAACAAAGTTGACAGACTGATAAAAGAACTGCAACTAACACCAGAAGCAATGCAGGAAAGATTTGTAAAAATAATAGATGATGTTAACCGAATGATTAAAGATATCGCACCAAAAGAATACAAAGAAAAATGGGCAGTGAACGTGCAAAATGGAACAGTTGCGTTTGGCTCTGCATTCCACAACTGGGCGCTTAATATTCCCTATATGCAGAGAGAAAAAATAACATTCAAAGATATAATAGACGCATACGAATCAGGGGGAGAAGAATACAAAAAACTGGCAAAAAAAGCACCTCTGCATGAAGTGGTCCTTAACATGGTAATAAGACATCATCCTGATCCTGTAGCCGCGCAAGTATACAGAATACCCTGGCTATGGCGGGGAGATCTGGAATCAGAAGAAGGAAAATCACTGGTAAAATGTGATCCAAACGGACCATTATTCTACTGCATAACAAAAATAGTTGTTGACCCTCAAGCAGGAGAAATAAGCTGCGGCCGGCTGTTTTCAGGAACAATGAAAAAAGGTTTGAATGTTTATTTAAACCGGCAAAAACAAGAATCAAGAATACAACAAGTCTTCATCTTCAACGGGGCGAAAAGAGACATAGTAGAAGAAGTCCCTGCAGGAAACGTCCTTGGAATTGCCGGAATAAAAGCATTCCCGGGAGAAACAATAACCTTCACAGAAACAGAGCCCTTTGAACAAATAACACACATATTTGAACCGGTAATAACAAAAGCAATTGAAGCATCAAAACCTGCAGATCTCCCAAAGTTAGTTGATGTTTTGCGCCAAGTAACAAAAGAAGATCCCACAATCAAAATTGAAATCAATGAAGAAACAGGAGAACACCTTTTGCACGGAATGGGAGAACTTCATTTAGAAGTCATAGAAAACAGAATCAAAACAGAAAAAGGCGTTGATGTAAAAACATCACCACCAATCGTTGTATACCGAGAAGCAATCACAAAAGAATCGCCGCAAACAGAAGGAAAATCACCAAACAAACACAACAAGCTCTTTTTCAAAGTAGAACCACTAGACGACGCAACATACGAATTACTTAAAAAAGGAGAAATCCGCGAAGGAAGAGTCAAGAAAAAAGACTTAGACATGAGAGACAAACTTGTAGAAGCAGGATGGGACAACAAAATGGCCCTTAATGTAAAAGATGTATTCAACGGTTGCCTATTCTTAGACGAAACAAGAGGAATAGTCTACATCAATGAAATAATTGAAATGGTAATGGACATGTTTGAAGACGTAATAAACGCAGGACCAATAGCAAAAGAACCCTGCCTACGAATGAAAGTAAGCCTGGTAGACTGTAAACTGCACGAAGACGCAATCCACAGAGGACCGGCACAAATCTATCCCGCAGTCAGAGACGGAATCAGAGCAGCAATAATGCAGGCAAATCCTGTAATATTTGAACCAAAACAAGTACTACAAATAGACGCGCCGGCAGAATACATGGGAGAAGTAAGCAAAATAATCAACAACAAACGCGGACAATTAATAGAAATGAACCAGGAAGGAAACCAAATTGTAGTTAAAGCAAAACTACCTGTAGCAGAAATGATAGGATGGAGCTCTGACCTGCGCTCAGCAACAGGCGGAAGAGGAAACAGCTCACTAATAGACCAAATGTTTGAAAAACTGCCAGGAGAACTGCAAGACAAGATCGTCAAGCAAATAAGAGAAAGAAAAGGACTGACAGAAGGGCAGATAGGAGCATAGTTTTCACCACTTTAAAAGCGAAATCTGCAGATTTCACAAACTTCCGTTTTTATCTCGACAAAAACGTAAGCTTTATAAATCACGGTCTAATCCAAATAATCAATAATTACCTATTGAATAAGGAGGGGTATACATATGGCAAAAGGAAAAACACATCTAAACCTAGTATTCATCGGACACGTTGACCACGGAAAGTCCACAACAGTTGGAAGACTATTATTTGAAGCAGGAGACATAGACGAACAAGCTATGCGAAAACTAAAAGAAAAAGCAGAAAGCCTAGGAAAAGGCGGATTTGAATTCGCATTTGTAATGGACCACCTGAAAGAAGAACAAGAAAGAGGAGTAACAATAGACCTTTCTCACAAGAAATTCGAGACAGACAAGTATTACTTCACAATAATCGATGCACCTGGACACAGAGACTTTATCAAAAACATGATTACAGGAGCATCACAAGCTGACGCAGCAGTTCTTGTTGTAAGCTCAGAAGGAGTAAAAGAACAAACAAAAGAACACGCGTTCCTTGCTCGAACACTAGGAGTAACACAGATGATAGTAGCAGTAAACAAACTGGACATGGTAAACTATGACCAGGCAAAATACGAAGAAATCAAAAAACAAGTACAAGACCTATTAACACAGGTTGGATACAAACCAGACATGGTACAATACGTCCCTGAAGCAGCATTTCCAGGAGACAACGTAACCAAAAAATCAGACAAACTAAGCTGGTATGACGGACCAACACTATTAGAAGCTCTTGATCAAATCAAAGAACCAGAAAAACCAGTGGACCTGCCATTGAGATTACCTCTACAAGATGTATACAGCATCAAAGGAATCGGAGTAGTTCCAGTTGGAAAAATACTAACTGGTGTAATGAAAGTTGGAGACAAAATAGTTGTAGTTCCAGGAAGAGAAGGAAAAGGTGTAAACGGAGAAGTAAAATCCATAGAAATGCACCACGAAGCAATGCAGCAAGCAGAACCTGGAGACAATGTTGGATTTAATGTTCGTGGAATGGAACAAAAAGACATTGCAAGAGGAGACGTACTAGGTCATTCTGACAATGTCCCAACAGTTGCAACAGAGTTCACAGCACAAATAGTAGTGTTGAACCACCCAACTGTCATGACAGTAGGATACACACCAGTATTCCACTTGCACACAGCACAAGTTGCATGCCAGATAACTGAAATTAGCAAAAAAATTAATCCAGCAACTGGTGAAACACTGGCTGAAAATCCTGACTTTATCAAGAATGGAGATGCGGCTATTGTAAAAATAAAACCAGTGCAACCATTGTGCATAGAAACACAAAAAGAAATACCTCAGATGTCAAGGTTCGCTATCCGGGATAGCGGACAAACAGTGTCTGCAGGTATGTGCATAGAATTAGTAAAGAAAGCAATGTAAATTTTTTTAATTTTATTTTACATTAAGAGGCAACATGCAAAAAGCTAGAATTAAATTGGCAAGCATAGATATAAACAAACTGAACCAAACATGCGATTATATTAAAGATATTTCTGACAAAACCGGCGTAGACATGCGCGGGCCAATACCATTACCAACTAAAAAACTGCGTATTACAACTCGAAAATCTCCATGCGGAGACGGTTCTGAAACATTTGAACGATTTGAAATGCGAATACATAAAAGGTTAATAGATTTAGGTCTTGATGAAAGAGCTCTTAGATTGGTTATGAGAGTGCCTATTCCTGAAGGACTAAATATTGAAATTGAGATGGTAGATGTTTGATTCTAAAGGTTTTTAAATAAAACAAATATTTTCTGATATATTGTTAATGCAGACCTATATTGGGACTTGAGAAGGCAAGCGAAAAAAACAGAATCAGACAATATTCAGGCGCAAATCCCTTAATACAATTTATTTATAACCTCACAGCAGCATAAAAATCATTTATTCTCATAACAATATTTAAATACTAGAAAATCTACATTATTGAAATGGAAAGAGTTCCTGTTGTTAACAAAAAAGATGAAAAAATAGATGAAACAACACGAGAAATATGCCATGCTAAAAAATTAAGACACAGAGGAATACATATCTTCATATTTAACAAAAAAGGAGAGATATTATTACAGAAAAGAAGCAATTCCAAAGACGAATACCCCAGCTATTACGAAGCATCAGTATCAGGACACGTTCTTGCTCATGAAAACTATGATGATGCCGTGCTCAGAGAAATGGAAGAAGAACTTGGAATTACCGTTTCTATAAATGAACTCCAAAAAATAAAAAAATTTGAAATGTTCTTTGGAAACGAACACCTATTTGTACAACTCTATGTTCTCTTTACAAAGAAAAAACCAAAAATACACGATGGAGAAGTAGAATCCTTTCAATGGATTTCAAAACCAAATTTAGTAAAACTAATAAAACAAGGAAAACTGAAATTTACCCCAGAATTCTTAGCTGCTCTTGAACAATTTATGAATAAAAAATAACTTTTTCTTTAAAATTATAAAAAAATTTTCCGAAACATTTTTATATGATAAATTTGATAATATATATTAATACGTCGAAAATAATATTTTTTTGACAAAAAGAGGTGAAAATATGGCAAAACTACCATCAACGCCAAAAGCATGCATGAAGAAAATTTCTTCTTTGAAGAAAAAAATAAGAACTATGGAAAAAAGAAAGAAAAAATTGGCGCAAAAGAAGAAAAAGAAAAAAACAACTAAGAAAAAAAGAACAAAAAAGAAAAAGAAGAAATAATTTCTTTTTTTCTTTTTATTTTAATCCTAATTCTTAAAAAAAAATAAAACGCCCGCGGCAGGATATAGAACTGTGAGTTAAACGTCTAGTGACGATTTCTTAACTTTAATAAAAATTAATTCTAAAGTATATAAGTTTTATTGTTCTGGAGAAAATAGGATTTTTGGGCAAAAAAATTATTTCTCCATCATCCAAACACCATGACCTTTCTTAAAAAAAAGTAAAGTTAATAAACATCAAATATTCTGTATTGTCTATGGAGCTTTCAATCATTGCGGTTGTAATAGATAATTTAGAAGTAACTAAAAGGTTTGTTTCTAGTATTAGACAGTATACTAAAGGAAAATATGAACTTGTTCTAATTGATAATGGCTCTAAAAACAAAAAAGCAATCCAATATTTCAAAAAATCGGCAGATAAATATTTCAGATTTCCAAAAATTACAGATTTAGCAAAAGCATGGAATAAAGGAATAGAACTATCAAAAGGAAAATACGTGGCTGTTGTGAATAATGATACAGTTGTTCCGCCAAATTGGTTCAAGCTACTAAAAGAAACGCTTGATAAAAATAAAAAAGCAGGAATGGTGAGCCCAATTACTTATTGGTTAATCAAAGGATATTTCAGTTATGGAAATCTCAGAAATTTTGATAAAACTTTTAGTAAGCCATTCAAATTAATGAAATTCAAAGATGTTGTCATGGGAGAATTTTGTGTTTTCAAGAGAAAAGCTTTGAAAGCTGTGGGCGGTTATAGTGAAATTTACCATATTTTAAGTGGAGAAGATTTAGAAATGTGTTTTCAACTTTATTCAAATGGTTATGATATCTGTGTAGATCCTCGCGTATTTGTATATCACCAAGGCGGAGCATCCAGAATTAAATCAATAATTAGCAAAAAAAGAGAAAGAAACATTTATCAGAAAAACTTTAAATTATTCAAGTCAAGATGGCCCAAATACACAAAAGGATGGAAGTAAATTATAAAAATCCCCCGGATATTCAGCCTATGCAAAAATTACTCTCTAACCTTCTCCTGAATAAAGTATAATAAGATAGGCAAAGGATCTTTATTCTTCTCCATTTTATTAACCACTTTTTTTAAGTCCTTATAATCATTATAAAAAACCATCCTATAACTAAACTTACCTCTCTTTTCCTTCAACTGAGGAAACTGATTAATAAACTCCTTTTTCAAACGAAGAAGAGCCCAAGACCTGGCACTAATATCATACGAAACACTACCAACAACATCCAATACATCATACCACGGACGCAATGCCAACCCCATAAAAAACAATAAAGAAGAACTATTTTATTAATTACACTCAAGGCCCCCTAAGAGGGCCCGGACCGCAGACCGTAGCCTGTGAGAGGGCACGAAGTGTGAACTGTTGGATTGTTTTAATTAATGTGGAGTTTGGGAGGGTTTGGAAATTATTTGCCTTTATTTTCTAACCATTTTATTACAAATTCTCTATTTGTTTCCGTAGAACTATTCACAAGTTGTGTTAATTTATCTTGATATTCTAAAAGAAGCTCTTTTACGCCTGTGCAATTTTGATATTTTTCTATTAAGGGTGTCATAGATTTTAATTGTGCTCGAAATAACTGATCTTGAGTAAATCCCAGTTCATATATTCTATCTGCGATTTCTTCAGCCAAAACATCATTGCCTAATCTTCGAGCTTCATGATAATCTTCTCTTAAATTTTTGACTTCCGTTCTAATTGCCTGGATACATTCGCTTAAATTCATAATTTTACTTAAGTAGAAGATTCCTTTTAAAGCTTACGTAATACTATTCATTTAACCATTGAAATAACCAATCAAAACAACAACCCCAATATTCTATAAGAAACCGAGGTTAATTATTCAATTTGATAATATGGTGTTTGGACATTAATATCATATAATATAATTTTTTTAATATCTGCCAATTTAATAGATTTTTCTTTCATGGTTTCATCGGATAATAATGCATTTAATGACTGATAATGTGAACAAAGTATTAATTCTTCTGGAGTTAATCTTTCAAAAAAACCAATAAATGCTGGCGGCAATTCTTCTTGGCCATATTCTACTAATACTATAGTATTTCCATCCGCTTTACTCAAAATATCAGAAAGTTCTTTCCTGTTAATCTTTTCAATTGTTTGTGGTTGACTCATATAAGTAGAAAGACATTTAGGATTTAAAAATATTTATATTCTTTAGAATAGTCATAAAACCGAGAAGAAGTAAAACCATTCAACTATGCTCCCAACTTAAATTAAACTTTAGACCTCCGGGTAAGTTCTGCATTCGCCAATATAAATACCGAGTGTCTCCTGAATCATTGATTACAGGCAATCACTTCTTTTTGCGACTGCTCAAGATTTTCTTAAGTGCTTTGTATTCTTTCAAAAACAAATCTATTGTTGGCTTAAGATTCTGATTTTTCTCATATTCCTGCAAAGTTCGGTAATACTCTATTCTGTTCTTTAAATCAATATTAATTGGAGGAAGATTGTGCTTGATTAATATGTTATTCAACAAAATTCTGCCCACTCTTCCATTTCCATCTGCAAAAGGGTGAATGTTTTCAAATTGGTTATGCACTACTGCAGTCAAAATAAGCCCGGGATACTTATTTTTGTGCGCATTATACCATTCAACAAGCTCTTTGATAAGATAATTTATCCTAGTCTGAGGAGCTCCTTCATGAGCAACATGCCCTTTGCTATCAATAACAACAACTTCTTCTCCTTTCTTACGTAATTTGCCCGCAAAACCCTTTGAGTTCTTGAAGACAATCTTATGAATCTTCTTAATCAAGTCTATTGAGATATGTTCTTTTGTAGTTCTTATGAACCGAATTGCTTCATCAACACCAAAAGCCTCAGCAATATCTTCTTTGGACTTATCAGGCCACTTATCCTTTTCAAGAAGATCCCTAACTTCTCTCTTGTTTAACCTGCTCCCTTCAATCGCATTAGTATTATATGTAAATAATTCTGAAAATTCCTCCCAATCTTTTTCTGAAAGATGTTTTATCCTAAGAGGCAAATCTTTTTCTATTTTCTCAATAGATTTAATCTCCTTGGCTGACAACTCTACATCCAATGGATTCTTGATTATCTTATACTTATGAATCTCTTCCAGAATTAATTTTTCAGCAATTTTCCTTCTTTCCTTGAGCTTACTTGATTTTAAATCCACACCAAGATATTTTCGGAATTTGTGAACTTTCTTGCCTTCTCTATACGAATGAGCCAAAAAATACTTTACTTTTCCATCAATATTCCTTTTTTCTATATGCATACTACTAATATAGGTGACTACATATTTAAATGTTTTGGTTCAGGTGACTACATTTGCTTATTTTTGTAGACACCTATAAAACGCCGATAAGAGACGTTTAACTGAATTCCTTCACAACTTAGTTTTATTGCCATAAACTAATATCTGAAAGAATATATTAATAGAGTAAAAACTGCCCCAAAAACTTGGGGCGTTTAACTGCCAGTCCTAACGCCCGCGGCAGGACATTCGCCAAACTTCTCTTTCAGTTCTCTAATCAATTCCGCCATCGCTATTTGTGGGGCCTTGCGTCCCACCACGTAGACGGATTTTGATCAAACTTTTTAGAAAAGTTTGATTTCGAACCTGCATATCCTTGCGGAAAACGGTTCTCTCATTATTGAATTTCGAGACCGTCGCACTATCCTGCTCGCACGCGCTTGCGCGGCCAGTTCATTCGCACTCACTTTGTTCGTGCGGGTACCAGGTTATGCGACACGGGCATGAACATGATTAAACAAACGAATTATATAAAGGTATTCAAGAATTCTGACATTTACTCCAGCGTAAAAAACACTTCTATTTCTGCCCCTGGCCAGCCGTCAGCCAAAACAACATACTGCCCAGGATACAAAGTCAACTGAGAAATATCATAACCAAAAGTAGTATGATACAATGGATCATAACTTTCAGGAACAGGCATTCCATTAACAACCTCTGCAGGATAAATACCCCATCCTTTTGTATTTGCGCTGACGGCAGAGCTGAAATCCTTTGCAATCTTTCCAGCAGGAACTTCAATCAAATCACCAACAACCCCTTCTGAAGTGATTGCAGAACCGACTGAAATAACAGAACCGGTTGTATTAACAAGAAAAGTTCCCAAAAACAAAGCAAAAGTAGCTATAAGAATCAATCCAAAATAGAATGCGGGATTATTATTTTTTAACACCATCTTTTAACTAAATAAGAAAAAAAGAGTATATAAACTTTACTAAAAATCGCCCTTCCTATTCTCTGGCTAACACGAATCGTTTCACAACTAATACACACCGGCACTTAAAATTCAGACAATAATCTTTCCTGCTCTTCAGGCTGTTTTTTAGAATTCTTTCTCATCTTCTTGATTGAATGAGAAATAACAATATCCTTTATCACTTCAAAATCAGTTAATTTGCTGTTCTTATACAAATCCTTCACTCAAAAACACCTTTTTTTCAACCGCGGATATTCCATGCCTGCTCATACAAAGTTTTTCTACAAGCAGAACATTTATCCAAGTGTTTATAAATTTTTTTATTATCAAATTCAGAAGTTTCATCACAAATATACTCAACAATAGTCTTGATAGGCAAACAGCCGGGACGCCGAGGAAGTTCAATTCTCAATTCCTGCAATTGAATTTCCAACTGCTCAATATCATATTTGGACATTCCCCTATCAACAAAAAACTGCCAATCATTCTCTTTTAAAATCTGCAATAATTCCAAAGAACCTTCCTCTTCTGTAATCGCATGTCTGCTGGCATTTACTGCCTGATAATCCAATTCATCACACGCCGAGGCATATTCGCTTCCGTATTTTTCCAAAAAATGATCGATATTCATTTTAAAATGCCCCTGCCGAGACTTTCATTTCCAACTGAATTTTGAACTCGGGTCATTGCCTTTCTCTTTTAGGTTCCCTGCACCCTCTTATGCCGGGCGGATAGGATCGAGAGGGCAATATGATTGGCCGGACTACACCACAGGGGCGCATAAGAAAAGAAGAAAAGGTAGTTTATAAAGATTACTTGAAACTCTTACTAACACTCGAACTCCAAAAAGAAGGAAGCGGATTAGCAATAAACCCCTTGAACTTATCAGAATGCACATAAGTTATTTCCTTGTTCTCTCCAAAACCTTCAAAATCCTTTTCAACAGACTTGTAAATATCCTTTATAATCTTCCTCTCAAAATCCTTCTGCAGCAAAGAAGAATGCTTTAATATCAAGAAATCCGCCTGTCTTAAAGCATTAATCTCCAGGTTAGATGAATTCTGAGTAATAAACAAGACACTTAAATTTTTATGCCTTGCAATCATCAATAAATCAGACAACAACTGATTAGCATTAGACATTGATTTACGAGAACTAAAAGTAATACCTCCTTCATCAATCAAGACAACAGAATCATTTGCAATTTCATCAATATTATTAACAACAGAAATCCAAGCAGGCAAATCTTTTTTCTTAAAACCCATTGCATAAACCTTTTTCTTAGACTTGGCCTTAAAATTCTCCAACAGCTTCATTCCAATAGCACTCTTGCCAGCACCTCTTGCACCCAAAATAATACCAATAGTGCTTTCTTTTTCCAATAAATGAGACTCAAACTTGGAAGAATTGCCCTTGATTTTCTTAACCTCTTTTAACTTATTATACCTTGCATTCATCTTTGGCTGAGATTTCCGGACTTTTTTCTCAGCAGATTTTTTAACTATTTTCTTGGCCTGCTTGTGCCCCTGTTTCAAGGAAAAACCAAATAATTTAGCCAAATTCTTCAAAAGCCAATACAAAGCTCCGAAAAAGTAGACAAAAAAGCCCCCAATAAAATACGTGATTCCTTTAGGTTTGGTTTTTCTTCTTGGCATAATAAAAAGAGTATATAATACAATTTATAAATATTGTGATTACAGAAGCAGATTAAACAACCAGGCAACCAAAACAACCTGGGGAACTGTTATGATTGGAAGGAAAATCGCAGCTCTTCTGCCAATATTAGTCCAAATCAAACCAATCTCAGTATAATCAGTGGCAACACCCGCCATCAAGAAAACAAAAGGATTGCCCAAAGTTCCCACCTTACTAAAAATCTCAAAAGCAATAGGAGAACTGCCTTCAGAACAAACCTCAATAAGTGTAGCAAACAACAAAGTTAACAACAAACCCCAAATCGAAGGGCCAAAATAACTCATAAAAATATGCTCAGGAACATACGCTCTTATCACAACTGCAACCATAAAACCAATCAATATCCACCACAAAACCATATTAGTCAAATCAACACTGCCTTTTGTAACACCCATTATACTATGCTTAAGATTAAAATTCTTTATTTTCTTCCACTTATAATCTGCCTTAAACCTTATCTTTTTTGATTTTTCAATCCAATTCATCTTTTCCAAAAACATATACACAAATCCAGTAATCAAAGCAATAACCATTGCCATACCCACAAACAACAAGGCTTTCCAGCCAAAAAAACCAAACAACAAAATAGTAACCGGCAAGTTAGCCCAGGGAGATGCCAATAAAAAAGTAATCACAGAAGGAATTGAAGCTCCTTTCTTATATAATTGAATCGCAATAGCCAAAATACCGTGAGAACACGCAGACATAAGAAAACCAGCAATCACAGCATAAAACAAAGAAGAAACTTTCTTTTTTCCCAGATATTTAAAAACAAAATCCCTTGGAACAAAATAATCAATCACGCCGCCCAAAAATAAACCTAACAATACCGCCCACCAAACCAATTTAAGATAATCCATAATGCTTTTATTCAGGCTTTCCAAACCAGGAAAAAAAGAAAAAGCAAAAAGTGCAATAAAAACTGCCATTGTAATCTTTACTTTAAGATTAAACTTAATTCCCTTAGCAGAACACTTGGCACACCCCGGTTTTTTCATGTATTCAATATTAAAATTAACTAATATAAAAATGTATGCACAAGAAATGCCGCGGACATTTCATTGTGCTTTTTGTGAACTATCCGCCACAACCACATGACGGAATTCCACAATCTCCTCCGCATTCAAAACCACAAGAGTCTTGGCCGCATGTTGGAGGAGCATCTTCTGGAGTTTCTTGTGTTACTGTATTTGAACTTAGGTTTGCAGAAACAACCATTAATCCTGCAATCAAAAACAACAACATAGTCACTCCAACTAAAACTTTTTTATCCATCGGGGTTTTACCTCCTTCTTGTTGTATTTTAAGAAAAACACAATAAGTATATCTATTTTAGTCATGAAACTGACACGGCAAAAAGGGCTTAAAATCAAGAATTCGTGCTTATTACCGTTTATAAGGCGATTTTGAGGAAAACCTGCTTTGTTTTTCCTTTATCTTGTCTGGTTATTAAACCTTTTTTTTCTAAACCGTCTAAAATAATTGATAATTTAGATTTATGCAAATCAGTTCTTAATCTTAAAGTCTGCTGAGTTATTCCATCCTGTTCTTTTATCGCATTAATAACTCTCTTTTCTTCTTCTGTCAATCCTTTCAATAAAATATTAAATTTTTCTTCCTCTAACTGAATATGCTTCTGCTTTTCCAGCGTCCTAATAATCTCTTTCTGAGATTTGTCAAAGAAAATCAAATAAACACCCAAGGCCGCCATCGCACTTATCAAAGCAATACCTACATAAGTAGGCCAATTAATCTTATCCTCGTGCGGGCAAAATCCTGCTTCGTCCATTTCCTCGCAAGAACAACTGGCTTCTGCTTGAGAAGACAATTGTCTATCAAACGCAAAAATTAAAAATGCTAAAATTAAACAAATTACAATCAATATTATCCCTATTTTTTTATTATCCATTTTTCTTTTAAAAAAAACGCCGCCAATACCAGCATTGCTTTCCTAAATTCTAAATGCTACTTATAATCTAATACTATGAAACCAACGCCGCCACCCGGACTTTCAACAACCGAAGGGAGTTAACCCCTCGAGCACATTTGAACCGGGATGCCCTTGCGGGCCAGGCTTGCTTGTTCTTATTTCCAGGCCTGTGCAATACCAGATTATGCGATGGCGGCAAAATAAAATAGTGGCGGCGGCGAGACTTTCAATGACCAAAGGGAGTTGAATCCCCTTGAACACATTTGAACTCGCGACCTCTGCGTTGCACTGCTTTTTAAGTCATAGACCTTTCGGCCTCATCGCTCAAGAAACATTCATGAGCGCAGCACTATACCAGGCTAAGCTACGCCGCCAATTAACGAGAATAAACAATTATTCTTTTAAAAAGCTTACTATAGTGTTTTTCATTTCTGCCAATTCCTCTTTAGGAGGACTGCTTCTTGGCCAGTGAGGAAGTTCATTACTGTCATTTCTAGGAATAATATGAAAATGAGTATGGAAAACCACCTGTCCTGCTTCTCTATTACAATTAGTAGAGAAATTAAACCCCTTGGCACCAACCGCTTTCATAATCTTAGGAGCCAACTCCTTGGCTTTTATTACTAAGTTAGAAGCTTCTTCATCAGTCATCTTCCCGATACAAGTAGAATGGTTCTTCGGAATAACCAAAGTATGGCCCTTTCTAACAGGATTAATATCCAGAAATGCCAAGACATTATCATCCTCATAAACAATATCAGAAGGAATCTCTTTTTTTACAATCTTACAAAACAAACAATCATCCATTAATAACACCTCACAAGAATTGATTTAATTCTGATAAATCCTTAATCTTATTTTTGTATTCTCTTCTGCCTTTTCTATCAACCAAAACTGCTTTTATTCCCACTTTTTCTGCGCCGGCAATATCAGTTTCAAGACTATCACCCACCATCAGAACCTCACCATGCTTTAAATTCATTTTTCTTAAAATACTCTCAAAACTCTCCGACTCATGCTTTAACTTACCTGTTTCCCAGGACAAATTAACACGATCAAAATATTTTTCCATATCAAATTTCTCAAGAACCGGCTCAACATTATTATACGGAGAATTTGAACTGACAGCCAATTTTAAACCCTTATCTTTTAAATCTTTCAAAACCTGCAATGTTTCTGGATACGGCTTTGCCAGCAATTTACAGGAATTCCATATTCCTATCAACTTATCAACAACAAAAGGCTTGCAGTCAATGTTAAACGCCTTGCAGACCTCCCTAAATGCTGTGGCCTGATCCTCGTATTTCTTTGTCATGAAAACATTTTCAAACTTAACTACAAAAGGAGAAAACGGCATTCTAACTCTCAAAATCTTATACGTTTGTCTTAAAGGAGAATACGTGCCTTGCTCTACCAAAGTCCCCCAAAAATCAAAAATTACACCCTTAATCATAGTATATATAGAAAGACAGTCCATTTAAAAGTTTTACTGTAAAACAGAATATAAACAAGAAATGGACCGGTCGGGACTTTCATTTGATTTTGAATCAATTTTGAACCCGAAGCCTCTCGGCTGCCAGCCGAGCGTTATACCAGGTTTAACTACCGGCCCAATAAGAAGAAATAAATCTATCTAATTCTTAAAATTATCTTAAATACCAATACGATAAGGAATAAATTTCTTATATCCTGCTAGCTTTAGAGATACTGGAACATTATCACTAATTGAACTCACAATATCCCTTAATACTTCAACATTATTTCCCCCCGAGGAATCAAACTTTATAGAAAAAGCTAAAAATTTATCATGAGGTAAAACAGAAACTTCAGCATCAAAACTCTCAGTAATAACACATTGATTCACGATTTTAGTAATGCCGTCCTGCAAATCATTTGAAATCCCCTGAGTGCTCTTACGCGAGGATAATGGGAAAAAAATATTCAATCCTTCTTCTTCCCTGCTAAAAAGCAAAGGCATTGTATCTGATGCTTCGCGGATAATTTCAATCTGTTCATTCAAGTCAGCATAATGTCGTTTATGTTTATTAAACCGCGCCTGAGTTTTTTTAATATCTTCCAAATCATTTCTACGTTTATTTATCTCACTAATCTCTTCAGAATAATCTAGCTCTTGAGAAAATTCAATTATTTTTTGTTTAAACAATTCAGGAAGTTTTAATTCGCCGGATAAAATCTGATCTAATGCCTTCTTTTCTTCAACTAATTTCTCTGCTTTTTGTTCCATTTCGCTTTGCTCTTGCTCAACATCAGTTAAACTCGCCTGAAGAATCTCATCAATATCGGAATCTGATTTATCAGACGCTTCCATATGCCGGATATATTCTGGCAGATTATTCTGAATTTCGCCCCGCAAAACACGCATAGCAAACATTGAATCTAACTCAGTCTCTATAATTCTTCCAAAACTGAAATCTTTTGTTGAAAAATAAGACAAGATTCCTAAAACAGGATTATCAACATGAGTATACTGTGATTCTTCAAAACGTCTTTGGGCTAAAGATAATTCATTACTTACTTCATTCAACTCTTTTTCTTTAGAAGACAATTTGGACTTAAGAATACTTAATTCGCCGTATAATTCTGAATTATCATTCGCAGGCACTGCACCGGGCGCCGGCGCTCCAACTTCATTAATTGAATCAATTGAATACTCTGCTTCCTTAGGTAATTGCCCGGATTTATCCCAGAGCGCCGTAATAAATTTTTCGACACCCTCTACAAAAAAATTATCTTCAAAAATAACATCAATAACTGC